>JBFHGY010000180.1:0-6208 GCA_041582905.1 Crocinitomicaceae bacterium
GAGAGTCCATGTTTACCCTGTGTTCACCGAGCACCGCAAGAAACGGATGGTAAAACACGATTGCTGCTTATCTGTTGATTTCCAAAGAATACTGTGGAAAGGTAATCGAATGAAACGCTAGTCATTTTAATTCCGAATGATTAACTTTCTGTCCTTAACTATGATACCATGAAACATTTTCAATCTATTCAAGCTAGAGATAAAAGCGCATTCGACGCGCTCTACACAGGAGCAACACAAGAAGAAATCGGACAACAAATCGAAAGTCTATTCGCTCGCGAAGGGTATTCCATTAAATCTGGAGAAATTGGAAACCGCACGTATGTAAAGGGAAACCGTGTTTTGCGTTTGCTTTTGGGAGCGTTTTACAAATATTTTGAGTTCCACGTAGGAATCAGAAATGCTGATGAAAATAATGTCATTGCGTCGATTACTAAAACCACTTCAGGGATGTCTGGAGGAGTGATTGGTATGAGTCAAGTAAAAACAGAGTTGATTCGCTTAGAATCAGTAATGAGCGAGGTTTAGTCTTCACTTATTCCGTACGCACGTACAAACCATATCCACTGGAATGGACGTTTTCGATGACCACTGAAGGATCATCCTTCAAGTACTTTCGGAGTTTGGCGATGTATACATCCATGCTTCGCGTCGTGAAGTAGGTGTCTTCTTTCCAAATGTCCACCAGTGCCTTTTCCCTCGGAGTAATATCATTCAAGTGTTGGCACAACAATTCCAATAATGCTCCTTCTTTTGGCGACAACTTTCGGGTTTCATCATGATGGCGAAGCAATCGTGGTTTCACTTCAAAGTGATAGCTCCCCAATTGATATTCCTCCTGTGTGGCCAAACTTGTTCCGCCTTCCAAGCGATTGAATAAGGCCTCGAGTTTGAGGAGTAAGATCTCCACATCGAACGGTTTGTTTAGGTAATCATCGGCGCCCACGCGATACCCCTTGATCATGTCTTCTTTCATTTTCTTCGCAGTAAGAAAAATAATGGGCGTCTTACTTCCGCGCGCACGGATTTTCTCTGTCAAATCGAAGCCGTCCATGTTGGGCATCATCACATCAAAAATACAGGCGTCGTAGTCTCCATTCACGAAGGTTGAATACCCCGCAGCACCATCCTTGGCCCAGTCTACGGAATGACCTGATAGTTGCAGATAGTTTTGCAAAAGTGATCCGAAGTTTTCTTCGTCTTCTACCAACAAAATATGTTTGCCTGACTTCATCCTTTCGGTAATCGAATTTCTACTCTTGTTCCTTGATGCGCTTCACTGGTAAGATCAATTGATCCTCCGTGTGCTTCCACAATTCCTTTCACATAACTCAAACCGAGACCAAAGCCTTTTCGCGTGTGAATATTACCTGTTTCTTCGCGATAAAACTTGTCAAATGCTCGTTTCACCGCCGCCTTTTTCATCCCAATTCCATTGTCTTGAAACGAAATCACATATTCATTTCTGATCTCTTTGAGTTCAACCTGAATGGATAAGTTATCCGCTCGGTATTTGACACTATTATCGAGGATATTGATGAATGCACTTAACATGTGAAACACGTCCACGACCACAGGTGCCGATTCTAATTTCGTCGAAAATGACGTTCGACCCTCAACGGCTTCCACCGATAATTCGACGCGCTTCAAAGCATCCTGCAAAAGTCCAATCAAATCGGAAGGCGCTCGATTCATCTTTAACTCCTGATAGTCGAGAGCCGCCATGTCCAACACGCGCTCGACGTGTTCATTCATTCGTTTTTCCTCGCTTCGAATGATGGAAACAAATCGTTCAATTTCGGCTGGATTATTGATCACATTTGGGTGTTGAATGGAAGAAGCCGCTAGGGAAATGGAGGCCAAAGGCGTTTTCAACTCGTGCGTCATGTTATTGATGAAATCATTCTTCACTTGGCTCAGGCGCTTTTGCTTGAAAATGAAATGGAGCGAATATCCAAAGCTGAGCAGAATCAACAAGGTAAATGCAATACACAGTATAACAATCCACTTGATTCCAGACCAGATAAATCCATTCGTTCCGTCAAATTGAAGCACTAACTCGAATCCATCGAGTAACACCTGATCGTTCGGAAATAATGCTTTTTTGTAGTTCGTCCCCTTCTTTTTCGGGTTAAACCCCTTCGTTTTGTAATCGGGTAAAATGGTATTCGTCGCTACTTCATACACCGCATATTCGGGCTCTACCTCAATCCCTTCCTTCTGCAATGCTTTCAACAAAAGAGAGTCTAAGGTCGATTGCGACACTCGATCCGATAAATCTCCCGAAAATGTGTGCTCCAGTACATACCTGCGAACAACCGTGGAAATATTATCAAACTTGTTTAATTCATTCTCCGTGATCAAAATAATGGAGTCAGCTTCGCTCACCTGATTCTCTACCTCCAACTTGATCGTTTGTAAGGTATGCTCAAGTTCGTCTAGGTCCAGCTTTCCATCTTTGAAGTGCTCATGCTTCACATTTGGACCTTCATTATTATTCTGTATGGAAATTTCAATCCTACTTTCGCTCGAACGAAACACGGAATCTTGCACCTTTTCTTCAAAGGACTCAACATCAATAAAATCATTCAATCCTCCCAGCTCATCCTCTAAGAAGAAACGCGCTTCTTCCTCATCAATGGAGGCATTCACCTCATTTAATGCGGCAATCACTCGGTATTCAAACTCCTTTTCCTGATCGCTAATCGCCTTTGATACCCACAAAGATTGCAGCACGATAATTCCAGCAAGTGAAACAATCATGAGGCCGACAAGAATATAGATCAAACGCGTTTTCATCGAGTTAAAAATACATTCATCTAATGGGAACAGCAGGACTTTAACCTAACTTTAACCTACCTTGGATTTTCTTTAACGCTATTCACATTGGTCTGTCGGTACTTTTGAAAACACAAACCGATCAACGATCAATAAAATTTAGCACAATGAAATCAATTCAAAAAATCGCACTCGTTGGAGGTGTCTTACTGACCTCTTCAGCACTTCTATATTCGTTTACTCAATCGAACGGAGAAGGCGGAAAAAAGAAGAAATACCAAATCATTCATCATTCGAATGGAGAAACGGTTACGTATGACACCGTGATTCCGATGAGTTCTTCCTTAACACCCGAACAATTTGTGAGCTCAAAGGGCATTTCTTCCGAGCATGTAGAGATTGTCAAACTTCCTTCCATTTCAGAATTTGAGGCTGAACGTAAAATGATCAAAACCTTTGTTCACGAAATGGAAATCGAAAGCGACGGGGAAGGACCAAACAAAGAAGTAGAGTTGACAGTAGAAATCGACGAAAATGGAGAAATGATCACCAAAAAACGCGTAAATGGTGAAGAAGTGGAAATCTCTGAGGATGAATTGTTGGAAATCAAATCATCGCACGGAAAACATGGAAAAGTGATTGAAATGCGTTTCGATGATGAAGGTAATCAAGCATTCGAAGAGCGCGTAGAGATCTCTGTGGAAGTCGACGACGAAGGCAATGTGATCACCAAAAAAATCGTCAATGGAGAGGAAGTGGAAATTTCGGAAGAAGATTTGGAAAAATTGCATGTCTTCGAAATGAAAGATGGTGACGATATCAATGTATTCATCAACAGTGAAGAATTCGGAGAAGAGATGAAAACATTGGAGCTTGAAATCGAAAAGTTGATTGAAGAAGCAGGAGACGACGTCCAAATTATCACCAAGCGAATTGAAATGGACGGCGATGATGATTTCGAATGGATTTCTGAAAACGGTGAACAGCACATCCAGATGATCTCAACGGACGATGAAGACCACACCATCGTACTAGTGACAGAAAACTTCGACGAAAACACTTCATCGCAGGCAAAAATTATGTTGGAAGAATCCAATTCAGAAACGACCATCTTTCCCAATCCTAATAACGGAACCTTTAGAATTGCTCTTAACAACGATGAGGCTGTGAAGACGAAGATTGTCATTACAGACGCAAAAGGGAAAAAGGTGTTTGAAGAAAACCTTGGAAAGTTCTCCGGGAAATACGACAAAGAAGTGAACTTAAAAGAATTTGGTTCAGGAACGTACACCATCACCATTGAAAGTGGCAATAACAAAGAAGTGAATAAGGTCATTGTCCAATAAAAATCGCTGCATTGGATGAAACTCCTTCTAGAACTTCTAGAGTTGTATATTTCCAGAATACATGCTTGACCCTGTCTTCCTTTAATAAAAACGCTGGTTCATACCAACGATAAAACAGGAAGTAAGATAAAATGCCTCGTTTGAATTGTATTCGAACGAGGCATTTCTTATTCTGATATTATTTAACTATCTAGCCAAACAATTCCTTCGCATTGGATGAAAACAGTTTCACCGCAATGGCCAACAGGATAATTCCGAATACTTTTTTCAAGATTGCAATTCCTCCAGGGCCCAGTAAATTCTCGATAATACGCGTTATCTTCAGCACCAAGAAAACAATCGCTGCGTTGATACAAATCGCCAAAATGATGTTGATTTCCTGATACTCCGCACGGAGCGAAATGATAGACGTGAGCGACCCTGCTCCCGCAATGATTGGGAAGGCCAACGGAACGATACTCGCTGTTTTTCCCGACACTTCATCTCGGAATAAGCTTACTCCCATGATCATTTCAATTGCCATAGCGAAGAGAATGATGGAGCCTGCAACGGCAAAAGCTTCTACTTCTACCCCAAACAACAAAAGAATGTTGTCTCCCACAACGAGGAATAAAACCATGATCGCAAAGGATACAACGGTTGCCCACCCAGCATGGATGTCTCCACCGGTTTGCTCCTTCAACTTAATAATGATCGGAATCGATCCTACGATATCGATAACGGCAAACAATACCATTGTTGCCTTGAACAATTCTGTCCAATTAAACGCTTCAAAAAATCCCATGACTTGTTGACTATTTTAAGATGGTGGCTTCCACCACGGTTGGTAAAAAAGTTTGTTCTAATTGACTTATTTTCTGCTGAACACTTTGTAAATCGTCTGTTTCGTTCAACGCGCAGTAGAATTGCGCAATTTTTTGTCCCTTATCAAATTCCTCATTCACATAGTGAATGGTAATTCCTGTTTCCTTTTCCCCTGCTTCGAGCACTGCTTTGTGCACATTCGCTCCAAACATTCCTTTCCCTCCAAATTTCGGTAGCAACGAAGGATGAAGGTTGATCATACGATTATCATACGCTCGGATTAATTCAGCAGGAATTTTTCGAAGATACCCAGCCAACACGATCCAATCCAATCGTTGATCTTGACAAAACGCACGCAACAATCCTCCATTGGCAACATCTGTATTGCTCATATAGAAAATCGGAATGCCTAGATCGTACGATCCTTTTAGTACAGGTGCCGTTTCCACATTACTCAATACCAAAGCTACTTCCAAAGATGGATGATCCTTGAATGTGCGAATCAGGTTGAGTGCGTTACTACCTGTGCCAGAAGCAAATATACCAATGCGTTGTTTTGACATGCCGCAAAGGTAGAAAGTCCCGTTCGAACTACATGCACCATTTTGCAAAGTTTCATCGAAAAAAAATGATTTATTCGACCAACGCATTGTATTTCACGCCCTATGGAACCGAATTTAGGTTGAATCAGCATACGAAAACGTAACTTTTGATCAGGAGTTCATTATACTTGGACTATGAAAATGTACGTGTTTCTTCTCTCCATCTTCATCTTACCTACCGTGTTTGCTCAAAGCAACTCAAGGATGAATGAAATCTTATCTGGGAATCGAACTGAAATAGACAAGCTGGAAACGGTATCCACTAACTCGGTAACGCTTTTACCTTCCTCTTTTGCAAAGGATGATGTTGCGTTTAAAGAATCGGTTGAGAAATTGAAAGAGTTAACCATTATCAAAGTATACTACGTATACACGAGCTATCGAAAAAATGCAGGATTCAATCAAAAGAGTTTGGACCGACATCGGCTTCAAAAGCTATACGCACTTTTTCCAGAGATTATTGAAGATCCAGTCATTGATTGGGAAGTAGTGACACAAACAGGATGTCATTCTCCAGAAATGGGGAAATCCTACTTTCATGGCTTTATCGTAATTCACCGTCCGATCCAAACGGAAAAAGATCGATTGGCGTAAATCAAGCCCTTGGAAGTATTCATGTAGCATCCATCCGATGTATTCGTTACGCAAAAACTGGATTTGATTGAAGATCAATTGAGC
>JBFHGY010000181.1:0-6197 GCA_041582905.1 Crocinitomicaceae bacterium
ATTTTCTCTTTCGGATCGTTGATGCCGATAAGTTCGTCATCCAACGCAATTGGAAGAGGTGTTGCTTGACATAATACATGCATTTCGCTCCATTGACCCTGTTTGATGGGTTGTTCAATCGAATGGATATCAAGTTTTGCCAATGCGTTTAGTTTATCCATTGCTTCATTCAAGGCGAAAGCTCCGTTAGCATCTACGCGTAGCGTAATTTCTTCCTTTGAATAGCGCTCACGAATGGATTGAAGAAGTGAGAGTTCAGCTCGAAAATCAATCGCGCCAATCTTCAATTTAATGGTGGTAAATCCTTCGGAAAGCTTGGCTTCAATTTGCTCTTGCATGAAGTCAATACCTCCCATCCAGATGAGTCCATTGATGGGAATATGTCGCGCACCCGTACTAAAATCATTGTCGAAGATGATTCCTTTTCCACCGTTTTTGAGATCCAGCAGCGCAGTTTCTACTCCAAACTGAATCGAAGGCCAGTCTGTTAAGTCAACGGAAAGATCATCACACAGCTCAGCCAATTTCTGTTCGTAGGACTCAAAATCAACAAAATCAGGTGAAAGTCCAGGTATCACACTGCATTCTCCAGTTCCTCTCATTTCCGGATTGTCCTCATTCCAAACTTCGAGAAACCAGGCATGCTTTTCTGTCAAAATACCTCGGCTCGTTCCACTTGGGCGCTTGAAGTGAAATGTTTTCTTTGTGTAACGGGCTTTCATGCGGGCAATTGAGATTTCAAATAAACCAACATGGCAAATACGAATATGGAAAGAGCAAAAGTGCTCAAGGCGACCACTTTCAACTCGGGGTCAAAATCCTTCGTTTCTCGAATCTGCATCACTTTTCTCAGGTGAATCAATAACAGCACTCCTGGAATCATTGAAAGAAATAAAATGGGTTCTTTGAAGAGGGTAATGAAAACAGCCAACGACGAGAGGGAAAATAAAATCAGAAGTGCGTGATACAACTTCGCCATATTCGGTCCCATTTTTACAACCAAGGTATTCTTTCCTGATTTTGAGTCATTCACATAATCACGCATGTTATTCAAATTCAAAACAGCCGTACTAAGAAGCCCCACTGTAAGTGCTGGAAGAATCATATCAAGGATAAACAACTTGCTGTAGAGTGAATACACGCCGAGCACACTCACAAATCCAAAGAAAACAAGGACCATTAAATCACCCATCCCGTGATATCCATAAGCACGCTTTCCAACAGTGTATGTGATGGCGGCTGTAACGGAAAGAATCGCTAACACGACGTAGAACCAAATAATGGATTCTGACATGTTTTGTGCACCGAAATAGATCAACGCTCCTGCCGAAATGAAACTTAATATAGAGGTGAGAATGACAGCTCCCTTCATCTGTTTGGCGGTAATCACTCCAGTTTGTACCATTCGATCGGGACCAACGCGTTGATCGTTGTCCGTTCCCTTCAATCCATCGCCTAAATCATTCGCTAAGTTCGAGAGGATTTGAAACAAGATCGTGGTGACCACGGCAAGAGTAAAAATGATCCAATCCCAGTATCCTTGGTAGTAAGCCACGGCAGACCCCATGACAATACCAGAAAGAGAGAGAGGTAAGGTGCGCAGTCGCATTGCGCTTATCCAAGCTTTGGGTTGTGACATGAGACAAATATAAAGTTTCCAAAGAGATTTTGAACAAGATTTTTTGATCGATCCTCATGGAGAAATAAATTGTGCGTACATAATAAAATTTGCGTAACTTCGCCCTCATGAACGTAGATCCAAAAGAGGCTGCATTAAGCAAAATGTTGGGACTTGAGTTTCCTTTAATTGTGGCGCCCATGTTTCTTGTCTCGAACAAAGAGATGATTATTGAAGCTGCAAAAGCGGGAGTAACAGGAGCCATTCCTGCACTCAATTATAGAACCGTTGATGAACTCAAAAAAGTCATCCGTGAATTGAAGTCGGAGGCGAAAGGTCCCTTTGGAATCAATCTGATCGTGAACAAATCAAACTTTCTATATAAGGAACAATTGGCGGTGTGCTGCGAGGAAAAAGTGGATTTCATTATTACCTCTTTAGGATCGCCGGAGGAAACGATCAAGCATTGTAAGAAAGCAGGAGTAAAAGTCTTTTGTGATGTGGTTGACGTTCGCTACGCAAAAAAAGTAGAAGCGCTTGGGGCAGATGCTATCATTGCCGTGAACAAAGAAGCTGGTGGACACGCAGGACCTATGTCATTTAAGGAATTATTGCCTCTTCTGAAAAAAGAATGCTCCATTCCAGTAATCTCTGCAGGAGGTGTAGGAAATGGATCTGAAGCACGCGAAATGATGGAGTTTGGAGCAGATGGACTTTCGATGGGGAGTATTTTTATCGCATCAGAAGAAGCAGGTGTCTCACAGGAATACAAACAAGCGTGTGTAGATTACGGAAAAGATGATATTGTCATGACGACAAAGTTGTCGGGCACACCATGTACGGTAATTAAAACTCCTTACGTGGAGAAAACGGGAACCAGACAGAACTGGCTCGAACGTTTATTAAACAAGAATAAGCGCCTGAAGAAATGGGTAAAAGCATTCACATTCATGAAAGGAATGAAAAGTTTGCAAAAGGCTGCGTTCAGTACAACGTATAAAACGGTGTGGTGTGCAGGACCATCCATTGAACACGTAAAAGAAATTCGTCCCTTGGGAGAAATAGTAAAATCAATTCGAGAAGAATATGAGCAAGCAAAATAAGGAGGTTTCCCTTCAGTCGATGAGGCGAAAGTTGTTTTTATTGGGGTTGATTAAAATCCCAATGATTGGATATGTTAAACCAAAGCTCATTCAATTGGATGATCAGGAAGCGGCGGTGAGAATTCGTCTCCGTAGAAGAACGAAGAATCACCTGAAGTCGATGTATTTTGGTGCTTTGGCCGTTGGTGCAGATGTTGCTGCTGGACTACATGCGTTTTATTTTGCGGATAAAATGGGGAAGAAGGTATCATTTGCTTTCAAGGGAATGAATGCTGAGTTCATCATGCGCGCCGAATCTACCATCGTTTTTGTGTCTGAAGATGGAGCTAAAGTAAATGATGCAATGAAACGATCTTTTGAGCAAGGCGAACGCATCAATGAGCCCATTAATGTAATTGCGAAGAATGATAAAGACGAGGTAGTGGCTCGTTTCGAAATGATTGTCTCGGTGAGAGTTAAGGCATAGAACGTAACGATTGATCTCATTCGTGAGATTCTCACTACATTTGCTGCGAAATTTGATTTTTCATGAAATACTGCTCTGTAGAAGAAGTGAATAAAGAGGTGGATCTCGGAAGAATGGCGATTTTAGACGTCAGAGAACCTTATGAAATGGAAATTTGTTCCATTGATGCATTGCACATTCCCATGGGGGAAATTTGTGATCGTATCGAAGAAATCCCAACAAATAAAACAATTGCCGTTCTGTGTAAAACAGGAAAACGAGCGGAAGCTGTCGCAAATTTAATGTGTGTTGAATGCGGATTTACAGATGTTGCGGTCGTAGAAGGTGGAATAGTAGCATGGATTGAAAAGGTGGCGAATCATTTAGAAGTGTACTAATGGAGAAAAGAAACTTACTACAGAACTTGATGTTGACTGCCAAAGGAATGGCGATGGGAGCAGCAGATGTTGTTCCAGGTGTATCGGGTGGTACAATTGCATTCATCTCTGGAATCTATGAGGAGTTGATCAACTCCTTGAGTAATATTAATCTCAAGGCATTAATAGTTTGGAGAAAAGAGGGTACAGCAGCATTATGGAGACATATTAACGGAACTTTCTTTGTGTTTCTCTTCGCTGGAATTGGAATTTCAATTTTTGCCCTTTCAAAAGTGGTAACACGCTTACTCGATTCTCATCCTGTAATTCTTTGGAGTTTCTTTTTTGGATTGATCATCGCTAGTATCTGGATGGTCGGGAAAAGTGTGAAAAAATGGTCGATCCCAACAGTAATTTCGCTCATGTTCGGTATCGCTATTGCTCTTTGGATTTCATCTATTCAAACTACAGCCTCTATGGATGCCAAGTGGTTTGTGATATTGTCGGGAGCGATCGCAATTTGTGCGATGATCCTCCCTGGAATTTCTGGATCATTCATTCTTGTACTAATGGGAAGCTACCATGTTATTTACGGAGCCATTGCAGATGTTGATTTGACGATCATTGGGCTTTTCGCCATCGGATGTGTCATCGGATTACTTTCATTTGCCCGTGTATTGAAGTACCTATTCGCAAATTACCACGATTTAACAGTAACCTTACTTACAGGTTTCATGATAGGTGCACTATATAAGGTGTGGCCGTGGAAAAAGCAGATTGGTGATGCTCCTTTGTTGATTCACTCAGATGGAAGAGAAGAATGGATGACAACGAATGTGCTCCCAGGAGATTATGTCGGAGATAATCAATTGTGGATAGCAATCGCATGTGCTGTTGGAGGATTTTTACTTATTTTCATCCTCGAACGATTTGCACCTAAAGAAAAATGAAAACCTACGGATTGATCGGTAGATCACTTGGACACTCTTTCTCCAAATCCTTTTTTGAAGAGTATTTCCAGACACATCAGATTCAAGCAGAGTATCTCAATTTCGAATTGAGTACAATAGATGAGGTAACACAGCTTTTCGAGAAGGAAGTAAGTGGTTTTAATGTGACCATACCTTATAAAGAAGCAATCATTCCTTATTTGGATGATTTATCGCATGAGGCCAAAGAAATTGGCGCTGTGAATGTGGTTGAAGTAAAAAAAGGGAAGAAGATCGGTCATAATTCGGACGCGTTCGGGTTTCATCAAAGTATCAAACCTTTTCTTACGAACAGACACGAACGAGCAATCGTGTTTGGAACAGGCGGCGCATCCAAGGCAGTGGAATATGTCTTGAAGAAGATTGGAGTCGATGTTCTATTTGTGTCGCGAAATCCAAATGGAGAGAACCAATTCCACTACGATGAAGTGAATAACCACATGTTAAATGCATGTAAGTTGCTTGTCAATACCACGCCTGTCGGGACGTACCCCAACGTCAATGATTACATAGATATTCCATTTCATCACTTATCAGAAGAACATCTTGTGGTTGATCTGATTTATAATCCTGCAAAGACAAAGTTTTTGGAAAAGGCTGAAGAAGCAGGAGCAACAATTTTGAACGGTGAGTCGATGCTTCGTGAGCAGGCATTAAAATCATGGAAAATCTGGGCGGACAATTAATGGATTTAAAACAACGCATAGCTGAAGGGGAGGGAGTACAGCTCGATTTCAAATTCCGCATCGACGATCAAAAGAAGATCGCACGGACCTTGGTTGCGTTTGCGAACTCATACGGAGGAAGTCTGCTTATCGGTGTAAAGGATAACGGGAAGATCGCCGGAGTAAATCCGGAGGAAGAATTCCACATGATTGAAGGCGCTGCATCTATGTATACGAAGCCTGAAGTAAAGTTCGAATCGCTCACTTGGCAGGACCGTCATCATTTTGTACTTGAAATAAAGATCGAAAAGTCGGATGTTAAACACAAAGCTCTCGATGAACATGGAAACTATCGATCCTATGTCCGCGTGGATGACCATACCTTAATAGGAAACAAAATTCTGGATCGGGTTTGGCATTGGGAAAAGCACGGAGTCAATCGTCCAGAACATTTTGATGAAGATACGCTAGGTTTAATTCAAACCATCCGAGAGTTAGAACCTGTTACCATCTCCAAATTGTATCGCAATCTGGATCTTTCCAAAAAGAAGATTGACGGAATCGTGTCAGTTTTGGTCTTTTGGGATGTTATCAAGATGAAAATGAGCGAGTCAGGTACATTTTATTGTACAGAATAATTGTTTTTGTTAATATTAGGTTCAATTTTAAAACCTACACTATGATGAAAGCATTCTACATTACAGGCATTGTATTGTCTGTAATTTTCATGTTTGTTATTGGATATTTTATAGATGAAGTGGAAAGCGCGCGCTATTCCAGCTACTATTATAATAGTTACAGCAATCCATACGATACATATAGTTCGTACAGCAGCTATAATTATAATTCGTACGATTCTGGTGCGGATGAGACAATGGCGGCAGCAATCGTATCTTTCTTCTTTTTCGTTTTCTTTATCCTGACGTCCATTTTCGGATTGATAAAAGTAAAGACAACCACAAACAAAGTATTATCTATAATAGGTCTGAGTATTTCGGGA
>JBFHGY010000182.1:0-6193 GCA_041582905.1 Crocinitomicaceae bacterium
AATATGCGAATGCCCTTTGGTAAGTACAAGGGGCGTTTGTTGATTCATATTCCTGAACATTATCTGGTGTGGTATCGAGGAAAGGGTTTTCCTGCTGGAAAGTTGGGACGACAACTCGAATTGATGCTAGAAATCAAAATTAATGGTTTGGAGGAGTTGATTTATCCCTTGGTGAGACCAGAGTCGAGGAGGTAATGCTCTGAATTCGCTGAAATGTCAAAATATTCATATATCGGGATCTTTAAATCGAACGCTGAGCGGAGCCGAAGCGTGTTGCATTGAGCGGGACGCTGAGCGCAATGCATTGAGCTTGTCGAAATGGAGTCGAAGCGTACAATATCCCTCATGCATTTGGTGAAATCTTCTTAAAAGCGTAGCTTAGAAACGTTAATGCGCACTCAGTCGAATGAAAAAGAAATGGGGTTTCCTGGTGATAGGTTTACTGCTCAGTATTCAATGTTGGTCGCAAAATCAAGCCTTTGAATCTAAATTGTCTTCTGGTCAGTTGCAAGAAGATTTTGAGATTTTATTGACTTCACTTCGGGAAAATCACCCAGGTTTATACGATTTTATATCCGTGGATCAATTCGATTCCATCGTTGATTCATATCAAAAAGAATTACATGATTCACTAACACCTTCTTCGTTTCATGTGTTGGTCAGAAAATTTGTGGCAAATATCGGGTGCGGACACACAACAGCACGCCCTTCTCAGGAATGGTATCAGCACGTAAAAGCCGATCCTAAACAAATTCCAATGCATATCATTGTGCAGGATGATCAACTTTATGTGAAAGAGATCTTCTCTTCATCTGTTGCAGATTGGAAAACTCACAAGATTCTCTCGATTGACGGAAGATCTTCGCAGGAATTGTTGACAGAATTTAGGTCAATTACAGAGCACGATGGAGTGGGAACAACTATGGTGACGCGAAGTGTAGAGCGACTTTTTCAAACCTACTACACGTTTTTATATGGTTCAAAGGATGAATACCGAGTTGAAATAGAGGGTGACGAGGGAGAAATTGTAGAATTGAAACTGAGAGGTAAGGCGGCGCATCAATATCAGGTGGATTGGCCAATTGATATGACTGTAGATTTAGGTATTAATCACGCGAAGTTCGGTGTTCTGCGTGGAACGAAGGATGTTGCAGTGATCGATATGAGCAGTTTCCCAAGAGAAGGATATAAAAAATTCTATAAAAAGTTATTCCGAGAATTGGCTCTGTACGATTCCATCCCATTGGTGATTGATTTACGCGGAAATGGTGGAGGGTATTTTCCAACAGGGAATTTATTGTTGCGGTACTTGATGAATGAGGAATTCACGATGGATTTTCAAAAGCCACAAAATTTCACACGCAAGAACAAACATTTGTCTATGGATTTCGCTAGTAAGATGACACGATTCATGTTTACAACGATTCCTGATCGCGATAAGGCGGATTCAGATAGAAATTATCAAATTCGATACAAGCCAATCAAAAAGAATCATTTTGACGGTGATATTTACGTGCTTACAGATGGGTTAACCTTTTCCACGGGAAGTTTTGTGGCGTCTAAGCTCAAAGAAAAGCGTGGAGCGGTCATTATTGGAGAGGAAACAGGTGGAGGAGGTATTGGATTCAATGCGGTGCTTAGTTGGTCATTGATGTTGCCAAATTCAGGGGTACGCATGAACTTACCGATCTATCATGTGGATGTACTTCCAAGTAAAAATGACCTTGGAAGGGGAGTGGAACCTCAGTTTTCAGTCTCAGCAGACGTAGAACAACGTGCGTTTAATGCCGATTTAGTACTTCAAAAAGTACTTGAAATCATTCGTGATTAGATGTTTCCTGGTAATTTTCTTTAAAAAAAATGATTAAATATTGTAAATAATTTACAGTTGTTTTAATTCTGTAATTTATTCACTATTTAACTGTAAATCATTTTGTTAAAACTTATTTGTGAATTCCAAACTTTAAGTTGGAAATTACTTCCTTCAATTTTTTTTGAAATTTTTCGTAACCTATTCTGAAAGGGTAGCGTACTATTAGCCAAAACATTAAAACAAGTTAAGAATGCAATTCATCAATACAAATCGTGTAAAGTCAGCTAAATTTAAGTTAGCTCAGCATCGTGTTCAGGGAGAAAGAAGTTCTTTGTCAATCATTCAGGTGGCGCGTTTAATGGATCTTGTGAAGAACGGGGATGATTTTAATCAACCGAATCACCAGTCTGTATTCTTTTCTTGGAACTAATAATTTGAGTAGAAGCAAATTATAAAGCCTTCCGTTTTTGGAGGGCTTTTTTTATGATTTAGTCAATGTATTTTTGTAATATTGATTTACAATTGTAGTAAATCAAACTATTTACAAATGTTAATTAACGATCGGGTGCGACTAATCATGAAAGCAAATGGACTGAGTTCTTCGGAGTTTGCGGATAAAATTGGGGTAAAACGATCGAACTTAAGTCACGTCTTGAGTGGTAGAAATAAACCCGGAACTGATTTTCTCGCTAAAATAGTGGATACCTTTCCAAATGTTAACGCATCTTGGTTACTCACAGGAACACAGCGAGAAGGTGACTTTCAAGAGGAGGCACAGGGAAGAAGTCCTGAAAAAACAGAAACCAAAAATTCAGTATCGCATACGAATGAAGAGATCGAGAAAATCGTTCTTTTTTACAAGGATGGGACCTTTTCAGTGCACCATCCCAATACTAATGTTCAATAACACCTGACGCAATCAATTCGTCGCCTTTGTAGATCGCAGCAAACTGACCAGGCGTGATCCCTCGCTGTTTTTCCTCAAAAAGAATATAGATTCCAGCATCATTAATAATTACTTTCCCTTTTTGATAGGCTTGTCTGTAGCGAATACGAATAGAGAAATCTGTACTGTCTAAGTCGTTAAATGAATAGTTTGGATTGACGAAGCTAAACTCTTCATTTTGAATTTTTAACGCCCATTTATTTAATCCAATATGTTCATCGGTTTGCCCAGAGTATACGAGGTTGTTTTCTACGTCAAGTCCAATCACAAACGACGGGTTTGGACGGCCTCCAATGTTTAGACCTTTTCGTTGTCCAATCGTATAGAAGTGCGCTCCTTGGTGCTTCGCCACTGGAATCCCTTGCTCTCTCGTGTACTTGAAAGGTTGAGCTAATGCTTCAACATTTTCAGATGTTACAGGAATTTGTTCGTAATTCGCGTAAACGGTCAAATCATTCGGTATTTCGATAACGTCTCCAGTTTTTGCTTCAAGTTGTTGCTGTAAAAACTGTGGCAAACTTATTTTTCCTACGAAGCAGAGCCCTTGCGAATCTTTTTTGTCTGCCGTATGCAAGCCATTCTTACGAGCAATCTCGCGCACTTCAGATTTTTGCAGTTCTCCAATAGGGAATAGGGCTTTCGAGAGTTGGTCTTGCGTCAGCTGACAAAGGAAATAGGATTGATCCTTTCCTGGATCTAGACCTGATAACAAACCAAATGTTCCGTCTTCATGTTCCTTCTTTCTGCAATAGTGCCCAGTAGCAACATAATCCGCCCCAAGTTCCATCGCTGCTTTGAGGAACACGTCAAATTTAATCTCGCGATTACACAGTACATCCGGGTTAGGTGTTCTTCCAGCTTCATACTCCGCAAACATGTAATCAACGATACGTTCGCGGTATTCCTGGCTTAAATCAATGACTTGAAATGGAATTCCGAGCTGTTGCGCAATTAAGAGTGCATCATTGGAATCGTCAATCCATGGACATTCATCCGACAATGTAACGGTTTCATCATGCCAATTACGCATGAACATACCAATGACTTCGTATCCTTGCTCAATTAATAGTTGAGCGGCTACACTTGAGTCAACCCCACCTGATAATCCTACTACTACTCGTTTCATTCTGCAAAAATACGACTATTTCTAATCTTGTTGAAGATGATAGAGAGTTTACAATTCTAAACTGTTGCGTTTGGATGACAAGAATGAATCGTTAACAATTGTTGTAAAAACGACGAATTCAATCGCGGAACTATTTTTGTATTTTCGTTTTGTATGAAACAACTTTTAGTCGCATGTGCTTTGGTCTTTTCGAGTGGATTTATTTCTGCCCAGTGTGATCAAGTGCTTTTTACTGGAAAAGTGATGGATACCTTACGTCCAAATACTTTTTACAATTTAATGGTGATTAACCGCACAACGGGTCGCGGAGTCTTTGGTCAACCAAATGGTACTTTTTCGGTGTATGCGAGTAATGGAGATAGTATTTCCTTGTCGATTACAGGATATCCACCTGTTCACACGCGTGTTGTGGCCGATTCAAATTGTCAGTTTAAGCGTTTATTCGTGATAGAAGGGAATCCTCAAGAATTGGACCCTGTGGTTGTGCGTCCACTGAAAAGCCTCCAGGAGATAAAGGAGGAGCGTCAAGCACTAGCGATGAGGGAAACACGAACGGTAACAGGTGTGGAGATGCTTCAAAGTCCGATTACAGCTTTGTATCAGGCTTTTTCGAAGAAAGAGCGAACAAAGCGATGGATTGCTGAACAAGAGCATAAGGACAATCAAGCGAATATCTTACGTGATCTATTGAGAACGTATGTGGCGTATGATGTCATCGAATTGAATGACGAAGAGTTCGAGGAGTTCATTTATTTCCTTAATATGGATGAGCAATTCCTTAAAACCGCTTCAGAAATGGAGTTGATCACTTTTATTCAGGATAAGTTCGAGCACTATAAGTTGATTAAGAAGAACAATCCGACAGGTGAGGGGAAAACAACCGTTTTCGATCGAATAGAGCAGCCGCGCTAGTTACAAATTCCCTTGATATTCTTTTGTTTAGAGGTGATATTGAAGATTTGTGATGTGAATATTTTTTCACTCAGAACATGCTTTTGTTCATTTTAAGTGATTAAACTTTGAATTTTTAACACCATTCCGTACATTAATAAGTGTCAAATTGTTCATAGTCAACATTGAAGGCATTTACTAGAACCTATGGTCGATACCTATTACGATAATGTATTAGCGGATACTGAAGCTTTCCAATTAAGGGAATTGGAACGGGCTGTCTTACGTTTCGATTATCGTGAAAACTATACGGTGGAACTGGAGGATGTGAAAGAAGCATTTCGCTTATATGAATTACACTCTCCACATCACGCTCACAAAGTGTTGATTGTTTTCGGGAAGTATACAACGATGGAAGTTGATGCACGAAAGTATACGGAACAAAAAGATATGCCGACTCCCGCTCAAGCGGTGGTCATTCATGGTTTGGCGCAACGAATGATAGCTCGATTCTACGTTTTACTGCGAAAAAATACGCATCCCCTGAAATTTTTTAATAGTCCTGAGGATGCGTTAACTTGGTTACGAACTGTTTGATCGCTTATTTTTCTAATTCTTCTACGCGCTTTTCACGTTGCATTGGGTTTTCACCCGTCTGACGTTGTTTGAATAGTTCAAAACGCGTTGGAGTAGGCTGTTTTGGCCAAGAGTTGTTGCTGAAATCTGTGTCAGCTGTCTCGAGGAATGGATCCATTCGAATCGAACTTACTTCTTTCTCGAAAATGAACACTTTACTTACGTCTTCACCTGTTCTTCGCCAAATTTCTGCTGGAATACGAACCACTTCGTTTGTTCCATCAACAAAGTCAAAACGTAAAATGATCGGCATTGGAATTCCTCCTACGTTTGAAAATGCTAATTCATAGAAGTTCTTTCCTGAGTTCAAAAGATCCAACTCTTCTTGTGTCAGCGATTCTTTCAAATCTTCGTATTCTTTACGATCGAGTGCGTCAACTTTGTAGATGTCTCGTTTTCCGTAGAAATCGTCGATGTCTGAATCACGCTCGTTTACTGTTTCCTTAATGGATTCCTTATTTCGGATGTCACCAATAAACTGGTCTTTTTTGTCGTCTTGTTCTTTCGTCCAAGCTTTGTCTACCTCAGGGTTCTCAGTGTCTAATTGGAACCATGTTACTTCGTCCAAGCTTAAATCTACGTGATCGTTCGTGTAGAACCATGCACGCCAGAACCAATCTAAATCAACTGCTGATGCGTCTTCCATTGTTCGGAAAAAGTCGGCTGGAGTAGGGTGTTTGAATTTCCAACGTTCACAATATACCTTGAATGCATAATCGAAAAGTTCGCGTCCCATGATGGTCTCGCGCAAAATATTCAGTGCGGTTGCTGGTTTTCCGTA
>JBFHGY010000183.1:0-6182 GCA_041582905.1 Crocinitomicaceae bacterium
ACCTTCATGAATGCCTGGAGTTTGAATGTTGGGTACCGAACAGAGAATGCCTTGATTGGTGGATTTGATTTCCTTATTGGAGGACGTTTCAGAATGGGATACGCGATTAATTATGACTTAGGAAAACTGAGTAAAGCCCGTGGACTTTCCCATGAAATTTACGCAGGAATTGGATTGCCTTATCACAACAGCCGTGAGAACTTCTCTCAGCGAAAATACCTCAACAGAAAAGCGACACACAAACGCGATTTCCACAAGGGATACAAGCAACGTCGCTGGTACCGTAGATAAGGACTTCCACTTTTGATTGACTGAATTCCAAACAAAGAATTTAGCATATCAATAATCTTCCCTTAAACTTCTTTATTTAGAGAAACGAACGCCGTATATTTGCATCTCAAATTTTACGTTAGTTCGTTATGAATAAATTCTCTAGAAGACACATTGGGCCAAACGAAGTGGAGAGCGCGGAAATGCTTTCCAAAATTGGCGTTTCATCCATCGATGAACTCGTTGACAAAACGATTCCAGCTCACATTCGTTTGAATCGTGAATTGACGATCAGTGAGGCAATGACCGAGCAAGAATATTTGAACCACATCGAAGAGCTTGCTGCTAAAAACAAGTTGTTTAAGTCATTTATCGGAATGGGATACTACGAAACAACCGTTCCTTCCGTGATTTTGCGTAACGTACTTGAAAATCCAGGGTGGTACACAGCCTATACTCCGTATCAAGCTGAAATTTCTCAAGGTCGATTGGAAGCACTTTTGAACTTCCAAACAATGATCCTAGATTTGACAGGAATGGAAATCGCGAATGCCTCACTTCTTGACGAAGGTACAGCAGCTGCAGAAGCGATGATCATGTTCTTCAACTCCCGATCTCGCGCGCAAATCAAGGCGAACGTCAATAAATTCTTCATCTCAACACATGCTTTCCCACAAACCATTGACGTGGTAAAAGGAAAAGCCGAGAATTTAGGAATTGAATTGGTGATCGGTGAGCCAACAGCGTTTGAGGGAGACGATTCATTCTTCGGAGCAATTATTCAGTATCCCGATATGAATGGTCGTGTTAAAAACATCGATCTTTTCATCAAACGACTTTCAGATAAAGGAATTCCTGTTGCTGTAGGCGCAGACATCCTTTCACTCGTACTTTTAGCCTCTCCAGGATCACTCGGTGCTGATGTTGTTTTCGGAACAACACAACGTTTCGGTGTTCCAATGGGATACGGAGGTCCACACGCAGCATACTTTGCAGCGAAAGAAAGCTACAAGCGTAACATGCCTGGTCGAATTATTGGTGTATCGAAAGATGATGACGGAAACATGGCATTGCGCATGGCATTGCAGACACGTGAGCAACACATCAAGCGTGGGAAAGCGACATCGAATATTTGTACAGCACAAGCGCTTTTAGCTGTGATGGCAAGTATGTACGCTGTTTACCACGGGCCGGAAGGAATGAAATTCATTGCGAAACACGTTCACTCTCTAGCTACAAAAACAGCAGAAGGACTAAAAGAAATGGGAATTGAAATTGGTTCAGATAACTATTTCGATACGATTTGGGTGAAAAATGTTTCGTGTTCAGCGGTTCAATCTGCTGCAGAAGAGCATGAAATGAACTTTCACTACATTGATGACTCACAACTGACAATCAGCTTTGGAGAGCCACACACAAACAAAGATGTTGAAACGATCTTGTCGATCTTCGCCAATGTACACGGAAAAGAAACGGTGGAAATTACACCAGAACCTTCTTTCTCATTGGTTAATGCATTCCTTCGTTCTGATGATATTTTAACACACGAAACCTTCAACAACTATCATTCTGAATCAAAAATGATGCGTTACTTGAAGCGTTTGGAAAATAAAGACCTTTCTCTTGTGCACAGCATGATTCCACTTGGATCATGTACCATGAAATTGAATGCCGCAACAGAATTAATTCCGATTACCAATCCTCAATTCTCGAAAATGCACCCATTCGCTCCTGTTAATCAGGCGGAAGGTTACCACGAGATGTTCAGAGAATTGGAAAAAGACTTGTGTGAATCTACAGGATTCGCTGCGATGTCGCTTCAACCAAACTCCGGAGCCCAAGGAGAATATGCAGGATTGATGGTAATCAAAGCGTATCACGAATCGCGTGGACATCACCAACGTAAGATCATTCTTATCCCTTCTTCTGCTCACGGAACAAACCCAGCGTCTGCGGTAATGGCCGGATTTGATGTTGTGGTAACAAGTTGTGATGAAAACGGTAACATCGATATCGAAGAACTTCGCGATAAAGCCGCTGAATTGAAAGATACGTTGGCTGGATTGATGGTTACTTATCCTTCAACGCATGGAGTATACGAAGAGGGAATTAAAGACATAACTTCTATCATTCACGAGAATGGAGGTCAAGTATACATGGACGGTGCAAACATGAACGCTCAAGTTGGATTAACCAATCCAGGAAATATCGGAGCAGACGTTTGTCACTTGAACTTACACAAAACGTTCGCTATTCCTCACGGAGGTGGAGGACCTGGAATGGGACCAATTGGTGTCGCAGAGCATTTGGCTCCTTTCCTACCAGGATCACCACTTGTTCCATCGGGGGGAGATCAAGCGATTCACGCGGTTTCTTCAGCTCCTTACGGTAGCGCCTTGATTCTTTTGATTTCTTATGCATACATCAAAATGTTGGGTGCGAAAGGATTGAGAGAAGCAACAGAAACAGCCATTTTGAATGCAAACTACATCGCTGCACAGCTTGAAGGACACTACGACGTATTGTACACAGGTAAAAACGGAACGGTAGCGCACGAAATGATCGTAGATTGCCGCGAGTTTAAGAAAACGGCTGGTGTTGAAGTAGCAGATATCGCTAAGCGTTTGATCGATTACGGATTCCACGCACCAACGGTATCTTTCCCTGTTGCTGGAACACTCATGATTGAGCCGACTGAAAGTGAGGATAAGGAAGAATTGGATCGATTTATCGAAGCGATGATTTCTATCCGAGCTGAGATTAAGGAAATCGAAAACGGTCACGCAGACAAGGAAAACAACTTGTTGAAGAATGCGCCGCACACAGCTGACTGTATCATTAATCAAAACTGGAACTACCCCTATTCTCCACAAGAAGCAGCATTCCCTGTTTCTTATTTGAAAGAATGGAAATACTGGGTTCCTGTTCGTCGTGTTGACAACGCTTTTGGAGATCGCAACTTGATTTGCTCTTGTCCAAGTGTTGAAAGCTACGTAGAACAATAAAAATGAATCACATTCTACATAACCCTGATTTCCTTATGGAGTCAGGGTTTGTTTTTTTTCGCCAAAACTATTTCATAACTTTCATCCATGAAAACGCTCTTTAGTTTACTTCTTTGTCTTGTTACTTATCAAGCATCTGCTCAAGTATTCAGTTTCCAGGACACCTCAACAACGTTGGTTAAAACAACCGATCAATCTCCTGCGCACTGGTATTTGGAAATCTTTAATGATATCTCCATCGATACGACATTACGTTGGAAAGCTTCGTTTGATCCTGCTCTCCCAACACAATGGGTCATTACTTTTGACGATCAAAACAACTTTTACAATCCAGTAAATGATGGAGACAGTGCCGATTTCACCTTGTATGCCAATCCAGCCTTTCCGCAAAAACTCATCATTGGAGCGATCCTCAACAACACGGCAGGCACAGCATCTGTATATTTCGATATTTACGATCCTGCTAATCTAAGTGTTGTTCAAACAATTGAATACCGCTTTGTGATTTCCATGGGGAGTGGAACATGGGGAACAGAAGAATTATCGGGAGAAGAGCAATGGTTTACGCAAAGCGGACGTAGTTTTGAGTTTCCTGATGAATTCCATTCCAATGAAGTCGTTCTTTATGATCTGAAAGGAAATCGTGTGTGTTCACAGTCCATCGAATCCAACTCCGTAGAGATTCCAACTACCATTGAAAGCGGAGTGTACTTTATCACGATGAAATCCGAACATACCTTCTATTCAACCCGTGTTGTTCTGTAAGAACCAATCGCCCCAAAATCACCCTTTGTTTGGGAGAGTTTCTGTATCTTAGACTAAAGTCTAATTGAATGCGGTACGTAGTATTTTTTTTCGTTCTTCTGTGTTGGGGCACTTCCTATTCTCAAGATCTTCGTTCCTTGCAAGCCTTGGAACCAAGTTCAGAATACGAAAACATTCACGTAGAAAAGATTTCGGAAGATTCTCTCCAAAGTTCCTTTGTTATTTGGATCAAAAAAAGTGTTTCTGAACATTATCATGCCGAGCACACCGAAAATATCATCGTGATTTCGGGAAAAGCAGAAATGACATTAGGAAACGCTACTTTTCTCATTCAAAAAGGCGATCATTTAACGATTCCAAAAGGAACGGCGCATTCGGTTACGAAAGTGTTTGGGCGTAAACCGCTGAAAGTACTTTCTATTCAAGCGCCTAGATTCGATGGTTCCGACAGAATATTTACCAAACAATAAACACATGATTATTTCAACCACACCGACCGTTCCCAATAGAGAAATTACTGAAGTACTTGGGATTTCTAGAGGAAGTACTGTTCGTGCTCGGAACGTAGGTCGCGACATTTTCGCTGGCTTCAAGAACCTCGTTGGAGGAGAAATTAACGAATACACCAAGCTTCAGGCACAATCGCGCGAGCAAGCACTTCAACGCATGACTCAAGACGCCGAAAAAATGGGAGCTGATGCCATTGTAAACGTTCGTTTTACGACGAGTATGATTATGCAAGGAGCTTCCGAAATTCTAGCATACGGAACAGCTGTAAAACTATCATAATATGAGTTCATACGACATCGGCTATGCCATTGGAAGTATACTTCCGTTCATATTTGTTGCGGGAGGGTTTGCCCTCTTTGTTTACCTGATGATTAAACGTTCCAAGGAACGAGAAAACGAAAACTTTGAGGATCGCGACAATTAATTGATTGCTTTTAGCGTGCGTTCAAGTTGGTGGAAGTGTCGCTCATTGTGACACAAAATAAATTCGCAGGCTTCGCTTACATTGAATCGAACGATCGGGCCGATGGCAGAGTTGAACCGAACGGGTAAAACATCCAAAAATCGAGTTCGATCAATCCATTCAATGAGTTGATCGAGTGATTTGTCCATTTCCAAAATTAGACCATCAATGTGATGAGTATCGAGCTGATCGGGTTCTAGCATCGGTTTAAACTGCTTTGATGTTTTCATTTTGAAGCGGATTTCGCCATCAATGGGAGGAAAACGTTTTATAAGAAAGGAAGGAATGCGCTTTGTCCGCAGTGACTCGACTTCCGTCTCTATCCTGTTCAATTTTGACAAGGCCCCGTTGATTTTATCCACGTATATTTCCTGAGCCACGATCATGTGCTTCAACACTTCGGCTCCGCACCAAGCGTTTTCATTAGGACGAATGGAAAATAATGCAGCGTCTTTTCCCTTTAGTGCCTCCAATTGATTTTTCAAGTTGTTGGCGCGCTGAATTTGTTGGGTGGGCTTGATGTGTACTCTCATGTGACTGTTTTTTACTGAGCAATATTGCTTAATTGCTTATCACAAAAATGAAATTATCTCCTCCTAATGGCGTTGATCTAGATCAAGAATTTGGGAAGGTCGAGATTTTGTGTGAAATATCGCATTATTCACATATCGATGATCGATCTATCCTTTTCGTAATCGACTAAAGGTTTCGGGTGTCATATTTAAATACGATGCAAGGTATTTTTGAGGAATGTTCCGCAAGGGTTCCGGACAGCGATCCATAAACAAATGGTACCGTTCTTTTGCGGAAAGCGTAATTAACTCCACCTCACGCTGTACTCTTCCCAACAATAATTGTTGATGCACTAACCTTCCCCAGCGATCAAATTCTGGGAATTGCTCGAAGAGCGAATCGTACTTTGACTTTGTCATGCGAATCAATCGAGAGGGTGTGAGTGCTTCTAAAAAATAATGGGACGGTTTCTCGAGTAAAAAAGAGTCGTAAACACCCGAAAAGCTACCATCGAAGGCGAAGCCTATTACTTGTTTATCGCCTTGTTGGTTGAGAATATAAATGGCTTGTACTCCCGAAATGACCACATAAAAATAGCGCTCTATTTTTCCGGCTTCGGTTAAAAATTCGGAACGCTTGTAGCTTACTTCCTCCCA
>JBFHGY010000184.1:0-6173 GCA_041582905.1 Crocinitomicaceae bacterium
GGGTAACCTTTCACCCATTGTGGAAGCTTTTCCGAAGGAATGAGTAAGATTTTCGAATCCGCTTCGGTGACGGCAAACACTTTACTCGGTGTATTTTGCAAAGCAGCATAAAATGTCATGACACAACTTTGCGCAGGCTCGATGTAATACAGCAGTAATTCTTTGTCGTTGAAACGAGAATACACTTTTACCAACCCTTCGAGCACGATGGGAACGACCTTTACGTATTGAAGTTCTTTGAGAATCTCTGTTTTGTCGGGAATTTCCTTGATGGTAGAAACCGCCAGCAATTCGTCCAAGAGTTCTGGTCCCAGAAATGACAGCATGTGACGTTCAGCTTCCATGGAATTGATTAGTTGCCCATCATGAATTCCTCATTGCGCTTTTTGTCGTCAGGATTTCCATCGACACCGTTACATGAGTTTTTCGTTCTTTTTTGGAAGAGGTTGATCACTTTTACGTGTAAGAAAACAGGCCAGTAGCGAGATGAGAACCAGTAGTTTGCAGGGTTCGCCTTATTCCATTCCCACGCTCCAACAACTGGTGTGCGCAGTCCGACAAATAAATTCGTTCCTTTTCTCAGTTTAAATCCTACACCTCCGCCAACATGTAACTGCGCTACGAGCGGTTTGTGGTATTGAAATGCTGGAGAATACGGCTCAACAAAAGCGTTGTGATAATTCGAATTTTGATCTGCAGTAATTAAACGGTAATCTACATTCACCCCGAGGTGAGTATCAAAGAATACGCGCTCCCATTTTTTTGGAGTGAATGATCGGTGAAGACTGAAACGTCCAGTTAAGTATCCATTGTAGAATTTTTCCAACTCGTCCGTGGATGAAACAACGTTTCCAGCTACGTCCGTATTATTGATAAGGGTTTGTTCTTTTCCTCCGATGTATTTAAATCCAAGTCCCCAATCGACCATGTTGAAAAGCACAATTTTTCCTTTTTCAGGATTACCCACAGCAATTGGATTCTTGAGGTAATGCGCCAAACCAATATCGATGTAGCCACCAAATCTTCCCGAAGGATCAATTTCATAATTTCCACGAGACGCACCATCATTAAAGTCGCCAGTGATGGTTTTACTACCAAAAGAATAAGCTGGGCCAAGTTCGATTTGCAAACCAGTAAGGCGCAATTGTCGATTGTCTACTTTTCCAAATGCTCTTCGGCGCGAATTCGGTGTGAAATCTTTCTGAGCAAACGAAAAGGTTGCCAGTCCGAGAATGATGAAGGTGACGAGTTGTTTCATAATTATAGTTTTTCAGCTAATTGGTCCATGATCTCCTGAGAATCCCACACTTCTTCAATGTTGGGAATTTCCATGATTTCATCCATAATTTTATCCTGTGCTTTTCCGCTAGCCATGGCTTCGCTGTAGCGAATATTACTAAATGTTACTTGAGAATATAACGGCAACCACTTCTCAGGATACAGTTTCGAGAATTTTGCTTCTATTTTTTTACGAAGTAAGAACATCGGATCGGCTACGTAATCACGCATGACATAGTAATTGTACAGCGATAAATCTTGTAGGGCATCACCGTCTGGTTTGCGTTCCACGCTGTATTCAGCAAATACTTTATCCCAATCTTCATTGTGTTTTTGCATCAAGCGCCACATGACGGTACAATCTTCAAATCCACCGTTCATTCCCTGACCGTAGAATGGAACCGTTGCGTGAGCGGCATCTCCCATCATAGCCACTTTTCCGTGGTGCCATGGGTAAGAACGCATGATGGCTAACGAAGAGAGTGGGTGGTCTTCCCAAGCGTCAGCAATTTCAGGCATCATTTCGTAGAAATCCGGGAAGGTTTCTTTGAAGAAGTTATCCACTTTTTCTTTCGTATCGAGTGATTTAAATGAGTTTTCTCCACCATCGAACGGCATGAACAGCGTACAGGTAAATGATCCGTCCTCGTTAGCTAGTGCAATGAGCATAAAGCGACCGCGAGGCCAAATGTGCAAGGCATTTTTATCCAATTTGTATGAACCGTCTTCATTCGCAGGAAGCAGAATCTCACGGTATCCATCATCGATGAAATCTTGTGAGAAATCGAAACGATCCAATTTCTGAAATCCTTTGTAGCGAACCGCGGAAAAAGCACCATCACAGGCGAAGATGACATCCGCTTCATCAAAAATTGTTTCGTTCGTTTCTGAATTGAGGAGGCGAATTTTTCCTGCATCGAGATCAACACCTGTACATTGATGATTGTAATGAATCGTAGCATTTCCTTCTTGCTCCGCGATGTCCATCATGCGCGCATTCACTCCTCCTCTTGAGATGGAGTAGATCGCTTGATCTTCCTGACCGTAAGGTTGGTACGAAAGGTCACCTTCGGTGCTGTGCATGATTCGTCCATACATCGGAATCGCGAGATCTTTGATTTTGTCTCCTACGCCAACGGCATTCAAGGCTGTCCAACCACGAACAGACAGCGCTAGGTTGATTGATTTTCCTGCCGAAATTTCCGCTTTTCGAATATCGGATCGACGTTCATAAATGGTCACTTTGTACCCAGCTTTGGATAAGTACACCGCCCAAAGCGATCCAACTAATCCAGCTCCAACAATGATTGCACTTTTCTCTGTACTCATGCTTATTTTCTTTTCCAATTTCGAGAATAGGTAGTTTCGAAATAACTATTTCGTTCTCGTTGTTTGATTTTCTTTTTATGATAGCGGGCGCTCATTCTCCAAAGTACAATTCCTCCAATCAGCACTGCGCCAGCCTGCATCACGATGTTCATGTAGCTTGAAGCGTCGGTCATTGCGCCAGCATATTTCGCCTTTATCAATAATTGAACAGCTGCTTCATCGTACATAATGGATCGTTTTTATCTCGTTTAAAGGTACGAATTCTTTACTGGATGGCATTCTCCAGACATTCTCCAAATCGGTAACAATCTTCATAAGAATTGTACAATGGAGCAGGCGCAATTCGAATTACGTTGGGTTCACGCCAATCGGCAATTACACCCAAACGGGTTAATTCATCGAACAAAGCTTTACCCTGACCGTGTGCAAGAATAGACAACTGTGCACCTCGGTAGTTTTTATCGCTTGGCGTGATGATTTCAAACTCACAACGATCAGCGTTTCGTTGCGAAACATCTTGAATGACAAACTCCAGAAAAGCCGTGATCTTATCGCGTTTTTCACCAATTCGATCCATTCCTGCGGCTTCAAAAATATCGAGAGAGGCCAAATGAGCTGCCATTCCCAAAACAGGAGCGTTACTCAATTGCCATCCTTCTGCACCATACATCGGTTTGAAGCCTGGTTCCATTTGAAAACGCGTTTCTTTGTCGTATCCCCACCAACCTGCAAAACGAGGAAGTTCGGGTTTATTCGCATGACGTTCATGCACGAAAATTCCAGACACTCCACCTGGCGAAGAGTTCAAGTATTTGTATCCACACCATGCAGCGAAGTCAACACCCCAATCGTGTAGCTTCAGATTGATGTTTCCTGCGGCATGCGCTAAATCCCAACCAACAGTTGCCCCAACGGCATGACCTGCTGCTGTGATCTTTTTCATATCGAATAACTGACCTGTGTAGTAATTGACTCCACCGATCATGACCATCGCTAATTCATCACCTACCTCTTCGATTTTGGCGAGAACATCTTCTTCTCGGATGAGGTGTTCACCTTCGCGCGGTGCTACTTCGACCAGGTGTTCGTTAATGTCAAGTCCATGAAACTTCACTTGCGACTCCAGTGCGTAGGCATCACTCGGAAACGCTTTTGCTTCGCAAATGATTTTTGTCCGTTTTCCTTCAGGTCGATAAAAAGACACCATCAATAAGTGCAAATTCGTGGTGAGCGAGTGCATCACAACTACTTCTTCTGGTTTCGCTCCGACAACGTTCGCAGTTTTCTGCGTCAATTCTTCATGATAGGCGAACCATGGCTTTTTTGCCAAAAAATGTCCTTCTACTCCGTACTTTGCCCAAGCATCTAATTCTTCTTGAATGTAAGCAGCCGTTGTCTTGGGTTGAAGTCCAAGTGAGTTCCCTGTGAAATAAACCACTTCTTTTTCGTGAAAAGTTGGGAAATAGAACTGCTCTCTGAATGATTTAAGCGGATCTTGCTGATCCATTTCTCTCGCAAATTCCAGCGTATTCTGGTATGTCATCGTGCGTTTTTTATCGTTGTTGTTTTGATCGGTTAAAGATAGGAAAAATGCGCCCGAAATCAATTTTGTCACGAGTTCGATCTTTTAATTGCGCAGTTCTCAAAACGCGGGAGATGTGTGCTAGATGTACATGTTTACGGAACTTTGACTACGAAATATTCAAACCATACAGGTGACTGTGCTGGCCGGTGGTAATAGTAAAGACTGTCTCCAGTTTTGGTGAGAGTCGGAGGGTGTCCGGTACCAGATGTTGGAAATGTACCATTGGAGTATTTGATAGAAACGCTTGAATAGGTATAAGGAGGGTCAAAACTCACGATAACAGAAGAATCATTTAGAGTGGACTTTTCGATGGTGACAATGGCATTATGAGTTGTGTCGATTATGTTAGGCGTGACCCCAAGATGTGTATAGACACGAATTCCAGAATAATCTCCAACGATTTCATCTCTATAATCTGTTTCGGGTTGATCTTGTGTTTGGTCCTTTTTACATGATGTAAAGGATAATGATAGGGTGATCAAAAGGAAAGCGGTGTAAAAAAGTGGTTGTTTCATGGTATTGCGTCATTGTATGATTGGAAACGATTGTGGAGCGGGGTAGGTTGGTGAATCATCGTATTTTTTCGATCTCTCCAGATTGTTGTGATGGGAATTACTCAGACTCAGTAGAGTTGAAGCCACATTATTTTATCCATCCAAAAAGCCGTTCCTCCCAAAGAATGTCCATTTATGTATTCAAATTGAATGGGTTGTAACTTATTCAAGCTAAGAAAGTCCTACCAACAGAACATTCAAAAACCAATGACATGAAAAAGTTAGCAGCCATTATCGTTTTAAGTTTACTTTCAGTAAGTGCAAGTTTCGCAGGAGAAAATCCAAAATTATTCAAGGAGATCAGTCGTAAGTTGAAAGTAGATGTAAGTCAGATTCATCTTTCAAAAGTTCACCAAAACTACGTTGTGGTAAAGTTCAAAATTGTGAACGGAGACATCGAGATTTTAGGTGCTGTTGGATCGCAAGAACTTCGTCAACTCATTGTTGAGAAATTGGAATCGATGGACATCTCTGCAGATGCGGATGAATCAAAAGTGTACCGATACAAGTTTAATTTTAGAGCGGAAGGGTAGTTGGATCTAAACAGGTCATTTTATCTTTCGGATGACAAAGCTTAATCCACCAATAATCCCAATTCCGGCGAGAAGGTAAAGAATCCACGAAGAGTTTTCTTCCTGTTTTGACCCCGATTGTACTTCGTAGCTAGTTTTAGGTTGGTCTTCTTCCTCAATTTGGACCTCAGGTTCGGGAATTATTCGCTCAATTTCTGCCCAATTCAAGAGTGAATCAGCATTTGATTGAATGAGTGACCAGCGGATTTCGTAACTATCGGGATTGTTATCATCCAACATTCTCTGGTAGGAAACTTGTGACATACGAACGTGCATTCCATGGTCTCCCTCTCTTCTCATAGCGAAAGCATCAACGGTCGAACCGCTATATTGATTCAGTAAAAGTTTTACTTTCTCAATTTTAGGATCCGTTTTGGTTTGTGACGCTCCGTAATAGTGATGAGCAATTTCGTAACAGGCCTTGGCGACTTCTAAAGATGCGGTATTCGCAAAGCAATCGCCCAAATCGATGAGTAAGCTCGCCATAATGGGATCGTTCGGTCCTTGGCAAAACGGAAAGCGTTCACGCACTTGAATCAGGAGCTGATCGAGTACTTTCTTATCGTTTTCTTGAGCTTCCGACAAGTTGAGAACAGTTCTATTTTTCAAATAGGTAGAGTCCTCCGCTAATTTCAGTTTCACCTCAAGCAATGCCACATGCACCCATTCACTTCCTCCGTGTGAATCAGGGTTCAATTCCAGTCCACGTTTAATATATTCCAGTGCCTTTTCATTATTGCCAGACAACTCATAAGCGGTACCCAAATTCGCTGCGATTTGGTAATCGTTTGGATGTTTGATCGAGAGCTGTTCCAGAATGTCCAGCGCAATTTCTGTTTTTCCCGCTTTGAGCAA
>JBFHGY010000185.1:0-6166 GCA_041582905.1 Crocinitomicaceae bacterium
CCAAGTTTTGGTTCGTAGTAGCTCCCACGTTCAAAATTCCGTAGTGACCTAGCGTATCATAAAACTGACACCACAATGGGTATGAGTTTGGGTTGGCTCCGTCAATTCCCCATGAAGCACTCGTCGCAACAACAAATGCACCTTGCGTTCCTCCTGAGTTGTTCCACATTTGACGCATTACTAAAGGATACGTATACGCTGCGATCACGTTTGCTTGCGTAAGGTTTCCTCCCATGTTCATCACCATCAATTTCACGTCCCAGTTCGCACCAGCAACAGCAATTCCGTTGTCACCTTTCGCTCCGATCATTCCCAAACAGTTCGTTCCATGACCACTATTTCCGTAATCATCGTTGTTTGAACCTGTGTTCCATCCATTGTAATCGTCGATGTAACCGTTTCCGTCGTCGTCGATTCCGTTTCCGTCAATTTCGCCAGTGTTCACCCATCTGTTTGGATCCAAATCTTGGTGGTCAAGGTTTCCTCCTCCACCTTCTACAAGACATACAACGATGTCGTGTCCGTTTGCTGTCGTACCACCCGTAGTGATATCCCACGCCAAATCAGAATCGATGTCGGCATCTGCCGTACCTCCTGTCTGTCCCGTGTTGTTGTGGTGCCACTGTTGCGTAATGCTTGGATCACCTGGAAGCGTAGAACGCATTTCTACATAGTAGTTGTAGTCTACGATAGATACTTCCGGCTGCGAATACAACCAATACTGAATTCTGTCATGCGACACAACGTCTGTATTGAACGACAGTAATGAAACACGCATGATGTGAGACAATTCCTGAACGTATTCCAACTCATACTCGGCTGGAGCACGGTGAAGAATAGACTTCAAACTTACGTTGTCGATGATTTGAACCAACATTTCACCTTCCACGTAAGGTTTATTGTCGAAATGTGTTTTTTGCTGAGCTGTTCCTAAAAAGGAGATGGATGCACAAATAGCAACCAAAAGCAGTGAGAAATGCTTCATAAGTAGATTTTATAGTTCTTAAAATAGTTTTCTAGCTGATCGTAAATTTAGCCAAACATCACCTTGTTCACAAGTGATGAGAAAAGATTTATCCTAAAAACGTCCCTAAAAAGGCGTCCGTTGACCTCAAAAACAGAAGATTTTCTGATCATTATTGTAGTCCTACTTGCACAAAAAAGGTGAATTCCTTATACTTATACCTGTTTCAAGAAACGACTTCTACACCGCATGAAAAACATCACTCTCGTCATTACACTCTTCTTAACTAACTATCTATCAATTGCTCAATCTCCTGACTCGCTCAAAATTGTTTCTTGGAATGTCTTTCTACGCCCTGCCATTTTGAAGGATAAGCAAACCGAACGTGTAGATAGTATTTCAAAGAGTATTTTGAGTTTTGATGCCGATGTGGTTGTTCTGCAAGAAGTTTTTCATAAAAAATCAAGAAAACGATTGATTGAAGCCCTCTCCGAGAAATATCCCTTCCACACTCGAATGGGAAAGAAGACCTTTTGGGGAGTTCCATCAGGAAATTGCATTTTTTCAAAGGATAGTATTCATTCCGAACGATTTGTGTACTACAAACGAGCGATGAACGCCGATAAGATGGCCAAAAAAGGAGCCATTTCCATTGAAATCACGCATGCAGGAAAGCCCATTACCATTTTAGGCACACACCTACAAGCTGGCGGTGGTAAGGAAGGAGCGCAAATCCGAAAAAGTCAGATTGATCAAATTGCTGAATTATCCAAGCACGAGAAGCGAAACCCAGTCATTTTTGCAGGCGATTTCAATATCCGCTATCAGGATACACTTTACAATTATCTAAACAAACGACTTTTGTCATTCAATTTCGAACCGTGGAATAAGGAACTAGGGACTTCCAATCTCGCTGACCACAACCTCACCGATGTTTCAGGAACACCCAAATGGATCGATTTCATCCTTCTCCGCTCCAATGAAGGAAAAGGAATCCGCATCCGTCGATCTCAAATAAAAGAACCGCGCTGTCTGTTTCAACAAAAACGTTGTCGCGTGTCTGATCACAATCCAATCATTACTGTTTTTGAGTGGTAGGCACGTGTTTACGGGAAAAGTTGGGCATAAATCACCACAGTATGTGAAAAAAATCCACACATCCAGCAACAATGAACCAGTACAACGGGCTGATTAACAACACGATAACTCCAAGGAGTAATTATTGCGCTACACTAAGCATCATTTAAAAACTTACAATTATGTTTAGAGTATCAATAGGATTGGCCATCGTAGCCATTATCGCAGGAATTTTTGGATTTGGAGGAATTGCAGCTAGTTTCGCCACATTTGCCAAAATCATTTTCTTTATCGCACTTGCTTTATTAGCCGTGAATATCTTGACAGGAGGTCTCCGCAAAGGCTAAAACCGCCTGAATGCGTTCACCTAAACCTATTCTGAAGGATAAAACAGCCATTTTAGCGCTGTTTTCCTTCAACTATTTCACCGACGACACATTGGAACGCAGTGCTTTTCTTACTTTTGCAGCGAATTAACGCAACAAGATGTACGCAGCAGACGCACAAACCCTTCAAGATTTAGAATTTACTACCCTTCAACAATGGTTAGTAGATTTTGCTGTGGGAGAAACTGCGCGCGAACGATTGGAAAATTTAGCTCCATCTACGGATCAACCAGCTATCGAAAAAGCACTCCACGCGCTTGCCGAGTTGAAAGCTATTCGTGATGAAGGAGAATCGTTTCCGCGGATCGAGTTTGAAGAACTCAAAGCGGAAATCAAAATGTTGCCCATTCGAAATGCATCGATTCAGTTAGAGGGCTTCATGCGCATTCATCAGGCATCAGGTTTGGTGAATAACCTCCTTTACTTTTTCGATAAACGAGAAGAGGAATACCCGTTGTTGAGCGAGCTTGTTTCGCACTCTTATTTTACGAAGGAAATCATCGAGGCCATCGAGAAAGTGTTTGACCGACATGGTAACGTGAAAGATGATGCCTCGGAAGCACTGGCTTCGATTCGTTCAAATATTCGTTCGCTCAGAAAGCAAATCAATCGAAATTTCGAGAAGGTAGCCCGAAAATTGATGAAGGAGAATATTTTGGGAGAAACCAAAGAATCTTTTGTCAACGATCGCCGTGTACTGACGATTTTATCGCAACACAAACGGAAAATCTCAGGATCTGTAGTTGGATCGAGTAAAACAGGAAGTTTAACGTACATAGAACCTCAAATCAATATTCCATTGAACAATGAATTGGAAATGTTGATGGACGACGAACGGAAAGAAATCTTCCGCATTCTCCAGGAGTTAAAAAAGGAATTGTTGGTTCATTCGGACCTCATCAGTTCGTATCAATACGTATTAACCGAATTCGATTTCATCAACGCCAAGTGTCGACTGGCCATTGATTTGGATGCATGTTTACCTGCCATTCAGGACGAGCGTGAAATGGAATTAATTTCGGCCTATCATCCCATTTTGTGGAAATCCAATCGTGCACAGAAGAAGAAAACGCATCCTCAATCGCTAAGCATGGACAAGTTCTCGCGCATGTTGGTTATTTCAGGTCCGAATGCAGGAGGAAAAAGTATTACCCTGAAAACAGTTGGATTACTCCAAGTAATGCTTCAGTCTGGCTTATTGGTTCCTGTTGAGGAAAACAGTAAAATGTGTTTCTTCAAAACCATTTTGAGTGATATTGGAGATAATCAATCCATTGCGAACGAGCTAAGTACGTATTCATATCGTTTGAAGCGCATGAAAACGTTCCTCGACGCTGCCAATCGAAATACCTTACTCCTACTCGACGAATTTGGTACCGGTTCTGATCCCGATTTGGGAGGAGCGCTCGCTGAATCCATTTTCGAATCATTCTACAATCGAAAGTGTTTTGGAGTGATTACCACGCACTACGCCAATATCAAATTGAAAGCCGACCTGCTGAAAAATGCTGTAAATGGTTGCATGCTCTTCAATTCTGAAACCTTGGAGCCGACGTATCGCTTTTCAGTTGGACAGCCAGGAAGTTCATTTACCTTTGAAGTAGCCACCATTAATGGCATTCCGCAGGAGATCATTGAAGATGCCAAGAGCAAACTCGATGATAAAAAGGTGAAAATGGATCGACTATTGAACGATCTTCAAAAGGAAAAAACCTACCTCGAACGTCTCAACAAAGAACACATTGAAGCGCAGGAAACGGCTCAAAGAGCATTGAATGAGTACGAAGAGCGACGCGCTGATTATGAAGACAAGCTCAAGCGACTGCGTGAACAAGCAGATTCTAACAATAAGTTAGTTGCCTTTGGTAAGAAGATGAAGAACTTTGTGGATCGCTACAACGTGAAATCGCGCAAAAAGACTGTCAACGACAAGTTAATCGCGGAAGTCAATAAGTACTTGGCGGTGGAACGCACGAAAATTGACGCCGCGATACAAAGCAAGAAGGAAAAAGAGCGCAAAGCGGCAGCCAAGCCCAGCGCGAAACGCAAGAAAGTTCAAGCCGAACGCGACAAATTCCAACGACATAAAATCAAAATCAACTCCAAAGTAAAATTGATTTCAACGAAGCAAGTTGGTGTTGTGGAGGAAATTTCAGGGAATAATATTACTGTCGCATTTGGATTCATGCGCATGAAAGTGGACCGCGATAAGTTGATGTGGGTGGAATAATGCGTGAACCTATGCTGCAAAGAAATCCTTCAAGCCTGTCAGAATACTCTGCACCGCGTAAGCCGCAAGAATAAGTCCCATTACTTTACTAATCACCGTAATTCCGTACTCCCCAATTTTCTTCTGTACCAAATTCGCTCCAAGCAAAACTGTCATAGTTATCATTACCACAACAGCTACCAAAGCCGTAGTTATTGCCTGTTGTTGAATCGAATATAACGAGTTATCCGTTAGTAACACAACCGCCATTATCGCTCCCGGTGAGGCTATTGAAGGTATCGCTACGGGAAAAATCGTGACATGTTTGTAGTCCTTGATCATTCCTTTCTCCGACTGAGGCTTACCATCTCCAAAGATCATTGTAAGTGCAAACAAGAAGAGAATAACGCCTCCAGAAATCTGGAAAGCGTCCAGCGTAACGTTCATTCCTTCAAGAATTAACTGTCCAACAACAATGAAGAACAACAAAATTCCGTACGCGAGAATTGAAGCGCGAATGGCCACCTTTTTCTTATGCTCCTTGTCGAGCTGTTTCGTTGCTTCTAGGTAAACAGGAACAGAACCCAGCGGATCAATTACCGCGATCAAAAAGAAAATTTTCGTTACAATTTCCGCCAACATATTACTCTATTCTTTTTCCTTGTGTAGTAAACGAAAGTCCTTGTTGACCATAAGTCGAAATCATAACTCCTTCAAAAATAGGTTCATTCGCTCCTTCATTCATCTTCCATTCAAATAGGAAATTGGCTCCTGTACCTCCAGCTTCATCGTTTTCATCTATGATGATCTCTACAGTTTCCATTGGGGCGATGTAAATGGTTTTGTCGAAATAGGATCGAATGAATTTCCCTTTTGTATCGAAATACTCGGCTTTATCAATGAACACCGTGTCTTCTCTATTGACGTTCCTCAGACTTACCGTTGCGGTTAAATCGTGCGTTCGCTGCTCCGTTTGACTATATATTTCCGAATAAACAGAAAGATAGGTTGTCCCTTCGTTCAATGAATCCGGCAAAGCGTAATTCACGGTTCTTTTATCCCAATTAACAGGGTGAATAGAGCTGATTTTGACTTCATCACTGCACGATTGAAGCAAAACGGCGATCAAGAAAAAGGGAAATATGATTTTCATAAAGGTTGAATTGTCTGAATTCTTCGTCAAGTTCGAAGATACGAAATTCACGGCACGAGGACATGGTCAAACTCTCGCCTTTTCTAAAATAATGTGAACGGATTCAATGGTTGATTCTTCGGCGTTGGATTACTGAGGTGAATATCGAAAAAATGAACTTATCTTTAGTTTCGTTCGGGAAAGGGAACTATTCGGACGTTTTGAAAAAAAGCTTTTGCGCCAACTCTCGAATATACGAGTAAAAAGCATAAGTTGATATTAGCAGTATTTAATCATTACTGAGTATTATAACGCTCCTACTTACCATTTGATTATTTACTGTTACTGTAATACTATAGTATCCCGAGTCCATGTTTGATAGGTGTAACTCCTTATGC
>JBFHGY010000186.1:0-6146 GCA_041582905.1 Crocinitomicaceae bacterium
GACCAAAAACCGAGACAATTAAAAAAAAGAAAAATGTCAAGGTTCGAAACATATATGAGTAGTATAGTTCGTACTCATAAGAACGCACCTCACTTTTCATTGGTTGGAAAAAAGTGAAAAAAAAATGAAATTTTTATCAAACCTTCTTTTTTACAGGAAGTTATCTTTTAAAGATGCGTATAAGTCGTGGAGAGGAAGTCCCATTACGTTGTAGTAACAACCTTCGATTTTTGAAACACCGATGTACCCGATCCATTCTTGAATGCCATACGATCCTGCCTTATCGAATGGTTGATGCTTTTCGATGTAATGATCAATTTCTTCAGAGCTCAATTCGCTAAAAAACACCTTGGTATGACTAGAGAAAGAAAGTTGTTTTTCATTGGATGTCAGACATACACCTGTTATTACAGAGTGCGTATTTCCAGAAAGGCGAGAAAGCATTTCTTTGGCGTCGTTAGCGTCTTTTGGCTTACCAAGTACTTCATTGTTGAGAATAACAATGGTGTCTGAGGTAACCAAAACTTCATGTTCCAACAATTGATCTACAAGTGGAGCGGCCTTTAATTTAGCGAGATACTCGGGCACATCCGTTGGAACTAAACTTTCTGGATAGATTTCTTCTACTTCTTTCGTGCGAATTTCAACGGGAAAGCCAAGTTCTTGAATCAGTGCTTGACGTCGTGGAGATTTGGAGCCAAGAATCAATTGAATATTAGACATAAGTCATGATTATTTTCCAATAAACAGGCGTCAACAGTCCTACGGTCATTGCCAATTTTATACAATGATTGACGCGTCTGAAATCTTTTTTTGTTTTTGCTGAAAGTGCGAGAGCAATGGTTACCAACATGATGGCACCCGCCGCAATTCCAGGAGCAATATTTATTAAGGTAAATGATTCAATGAGGTAGAATAGAGCACCTGCGGTTCCCATGGCAATCAATAAGACAACAACCGTGAACCATTTACTCTTTGCAATTCCCCAAGTAATAGGGAGGGTTTTGGCATGAAGTTTTTTATCACCCTCAACGTCTTCCATGTCTTTCACCACTTCGCGGGCTAAATTCAACAGGAAAGCAAATACGGCCAATCCTGCCGAAATATACAAGATCATCTTTGGTGTACTTCCCGACATATTGAATGGAAACAACTCTACATTGTACCATTCTGGATTGGTTTGATTGTGCTGAAAAAAGAAAATGCCGACCAAAACGGGTACGAGAGCTGTTAAGGCAGCGATGAAAATATTTCCGATCAAAAATCGACGTTTCAGATAAAGCGAATAAAACCACAGGACGTTAATCGAGAACAAGTGGATGAACAAATACCAAAATGAATCCATGATCCATGAGAGGTAGATCGCAATGCTGAAGGCAATCACGTTGATGGTCCAGTGCATGAATATGGCCGAACGTTTTTTGATGTGTCGGGTGATGATCAGTCGCTCTGGCTTGTTTACCCGATCCGCGCGTACGTCGAAATAATCATTGATGATATTTCCACCGGCGGCGATCAAAACAGTTGAAAAGACGAGCCAAAAGAAAGGCCAATCGGTAACGATAAACGTACAGCTACAACCTTCCATCGGGTCAAAATACCATCCCAGACCATACATGGTCAGCGCAATGATGATTAAATTAAGTGGTCGTGTGAGTCGCAGTAAGTGCATTTACTTCAATGTTTTGTACTCAGTTCTACGATTTTTTTGATGTGCTACGTTGCGCTCTGCTTCTGTTGGTAGTTTCGCAATTTCTTCATCCGAAATGATAGGTTGTGTTTCACCATATCCTTTGTAAGTCAATCGACTTGCATCAATTCCTTTCTCGATGAGATACGTGTAGACAGACTTCGCGCGAGCTTCAGAAAGTTGTTGATTTTCAAGAGCGTCACCACGTGTATCCGTGTGTCCGCCTAACTCAATGCGCAAGCTTTCGTTGTTTTTCAAGAATGCGACAAGCTTATCTAACTCAACAAATGACTCAGGACGAAGCTTAGACTTGTTCAAATCGAAGAAAACATTCTCCAATGAAACAGGTGTGTCGATCGTTAAAGGAACCATGGGAACATCCATATGCACAGCATCGAGTCCTTCCGGCTGCGTCATGTTGAAATTCTTCGTGAAGAGTAAATAACCAGGGTATTCAACGCTCAAGGCATATTCGCGGTTCACAGGAAGTGAAACCATGAATTCTCCTGTTAAATTATCCGCTTCGGAGTAAACAACGTCTTTTCCTGTTTTGATATCTGTCAATTTGAATTTCCCAGGAATTGGACGACGCGTAGTGATGTCATATACCATTCCTTCGAAGTACAACGTACGCGTAGGGCGCAGATGTTCTGGCATTACGAAGTAATAAATGTCCAAATCTCCATATCCTCCTTCACGATTAGAAGCAAAAAAGGCAATTTCTCCCTCCGGTGATACCATGAGCGAATTTTCGTCGTAAGGCGTGTTGATAGGGTAGCCAAGGTTGATCGGCTTTCCCCAGGTTCCATCATCTTGCAAGCGTGACATGAACAAGTCAGACCCTCCCATTCCTACATGTCCGTGAGACGCAAAGTAGAGTGTTTTTCCGTCAGGGTGAATCAATACTGATTCTTCTTTCTTGGGTGTATTGATATAATCTGGAAGGCGTTCTGCTTTTCCCCAAGTCCCATCATCTTGCAAACGAGTAACGTAGATGTCTGAATTCTCCGTTGCATTGCGTCCGCGAAGTCCACGAACAAAGTACATTGTTTTTCCATCTGAAGAGAGTGAAGGTTGAGATTCCCAGTGGAAAGAGTTTACGCTTCCTGGTAGGTTGACAGGATCACTCCAACGAGAACCTAATTTCTTCGTGTAAAAAAGGTCACAGCTTCCATGTCCCATACGATTTTCACCGTAATCGATACCCGTTGCATCTGGACACGCCACAAAAACAAGTGAACGTCCATCGGCACCGAGTGTTGGCGCACCTTCATTGTTAACGGTGTTCACGTTATCAGGCATTGCGATTGCTTTACCCCAAATATTATTGTTTCCAAGATTGGAAACGTAGAAATCTTCTTGTTCTTGGAACTTTCCTCGAACTCGTCCATCTTCAATACGTCGTGTGAACAAGATGGTTTTTCCATCAACAGTAATCGTTGGGAAGTATTCTGGATCTTCTGTGTTGATTCCTGGTCCAATGTTGATAGGATTAAAATCGATTGGGTTTTCCGATGCTTCTTTCGCAAAAACACAACTCGCACGCATTTCTTTGGCTTGAGCAACAAGGTCTTCATGTGCGTATTGATTCCCAAGGAAAATATCCAAGTTTTTAATGGCGTTCGCGTAATCTCCTGTTGCTTGTTGTAGGTTGGCCAAATAGAAATTAGTGCTATTCGAATAACTATGCTTTGGATTAATCTCTAGAGCACGTTTGTAATGTTTGATGGCTTCATCATATTCACTTAGATACTCTGCGAACTCTCCAGCGAAGAGGTGAGCCTCCAAAAAGTTGGGGTCTTTCTCAATGGCTTCGTTCATCAATTTCAATCCAGATCGATAGTCTGGACCGTTCGTTTGAGGATCAATATTCATTCGCGGAGTTTCCTTTCCTTGCTCAAAGAGTTTGATCGCTTTTTTGTTTTTGGTGGAATAACCACCATTGTGAGGCTGAGCAGTACTACATGCCACCAGTGCAAAAACGGAGATAAAGAGAATGATGTATTTCATAGTTATGGAATATTCATGAATTTATGTGTTTGCAAAGAAACCTTCCATTTCGGATGATTTTTCACATACTCAATGATCAAAGGCAAAAATCGTTCCTGTTTTGACCACTCAGGTTGAAGATAGAGTAAACAATCGGAAGATACTTTTGACGCATGTCCCTCGGCCCATTCGAAATCTGAAGGATGCGCAATCACCACTTTTAGCTCATTGGCTTTTTCGTACGCTTCTTCATTCGGCGCTTTGAATTTCTTCGGAGAGAAACAATACCAATCAATTTCTCCACGAAGTGGATAACATCCAGATGTTTCTATAGCTGTTTCAATTCCGCGCGATTTCAACGCTTCAATCAATCGAGTTAAATCGTACATAGCTGGTTCTCCACCCGTAATCACGCAAAAATCGGTGTTAGATTCTTCCACATGCTGTATGATGCGTTCGATGGACATCACCTCATGCAATTCAGCATCCCAACTTTCCTTTACATCACACCATACACAACCAACATCACAACCCGCTATTCGTACAAAGTACGCAGCGCGACCGCTATGCCTTCCTTCACCTTGAATGGTGTAAAAATGCTCCATGATGGGCAATTCAACAGAACTGTTTACCTTGGTTTGATTCATCGTAGTAAAGATAGACTTAAATCATAGAAAGTGGATTAATTTCCTGTTTGATTTGTGTTTGAAATGGGCTCAACTTCGTGAATTTCATTCAGACGGAGTTCGATCTCACCGTTCTCATTCGGGAAGAAGTTACGCTTAAATTTCACACCATCAATCCACTGATCTCCTGCAAAAGAACATTTTTCAATGACGTTTTGAGCGAAAGTTTCATCGAAGGCTTCAACCATGACTAATAACTCGGCTTTCCATGTTCGAATTTGATCAATGGTTAGTCCATAGAAGGGGGAATCTTCATTGATTTTATGAACAACGGTCCATGTCAGAGGGAAAAATTGGATGTAGTCTAATTCAAGCGGAATTCGATGAAAAGATCGTTTCTGGTTAGGGTCGTTCATTAATAGAGTGCAATTCACACTTGCCTTTAAAAGAACAGAATTACGCATGTTCACCATTTTAAACATGATCGCTTTTCCATCTTCATAATCGGTCAAAAGCACATTTCTTGCAAAGGATATCTTACTGGAAGGCTTCGAGAATCGACCGTAAAGCAAACCTGTGATCAAAGCAAAATACATGAGACCGATGAAAGCTTCTATGGTTGAAATGATTCCTGCAATTGGACCAACAGGTGCTAAAAATCCGTAACCAACAGTCGTAAAGGTTTGCACCGAAAAGAAAAAGGCATTTAAGAAATGATTGGATTTATGGTTGATTCCCGAAATATCTTCGATCCCACCAATCATGTAGAAAGTAGCAAAGAGCACGTTAATGAGTAGATAGGTAGAGATTGTCCAAAGGAAAAAGGTTCTCCAACGAATCTCTGTTAGATACTTGTACAAGTCTCGAAAGGTATGCATCCCTCCCAATCGCTTGATATTGTAGCTACCATCCTCATTGATAATTCTGGAAACGTTACCATGTTTGGAACCAACACCTGGGTCTCTTGCTTCAGTCATAAAGCAAAAATACGAAAGTTTTCAACCAGAAAAATAGGTTTTTAAAGGTGGTAAAGATCAATTGGCAAGAGTGGCTTTCCACTTGTTGCGTAGTCTTTTCTGTTCGGCAATAAATCGCTTTAAGGCTTTTTCCGCTGACTCGTCATGTGAGTCAGTTTGTTTTTCGGAAAGGGATAGAAAAGCTTCCTTGATCAGCTGAAGGACGTTTGATCCAATCAAAATTTCAGATGTTTCTGTGCTGAAGCGATAGCTTTTGTATACATCAATGATACGCTGCTTGTCAAATTCCTCCTGTTGAGTGGGGTGCTCAATTTGCTTAAGTTCCGCCAAAAAGGGGAGAAGACGCGAACTCAAATTGATAAAGTGCTTCAAAACGAGAAGTGCCTGATTGACATTTTGAATGTCGTTAACCGATATGTGGACTGTTTGTCGCATCTAATCATAAGACGTGTATGAGTATTTAATCGTTGGATAGTTTTGCGTCTCGATGAATATTCTGTGGTGTCTGTTGAGTGAAATGATTTGCTTCTTGAAGAAACAGTTTTCCGTATGCAAACGGGTTTTTGGATATATTTGTAGTAACCTTATTATTGAATGTATGAAGAGAGTTTTACTTTTTGCGGTTTCAGCGGCATTCGTTGGAAACGTTTCTGCCCAAGGGCAAATTGAAAATTCCGATATGGAATTGTGGGAATCGGTTTCAAGTGATTTCGAACCTGTTAACTGGAACAGTTTTTTGTCCGCTCAAGGTTCATTGACATGGGCAGCTGCGAATCAAATTGAAGAATCTTCAGATGTTCGTCCTGGCTCTGCGGGAACGAAAAGCGCTCGTATTTGGACGAGAAATGCTGGTTTTGGTGTAAA
>JBFHGY010000187.1:0-6133 GCA_041582905.1 Crocinitomicaceae bacterium
CAAGTATTTTTTATCCAATCGCTTTTGTTGAGTGCATAATACACAGCATCTTCATCGTAAATACGAACATCTTTTTCGTAGACGAAGCCTAATTTTTTCATCAGTCCAGTGGAAGCAACATTGTCGGGATTCGCGAGCGCAATAATGCGCTCCAAACCGAGGTCATTGAATCCGAAATCCAAACTCGGCAGGGCCGCTTCGTAGGAATAGCCTTTTCGCCAGTACTTGCTTGAAATCCGATAGCCCAGGTCTACTTCGTCTAATTCTTCGATGTATTTCAAACCTGTAAATCCGATGTACTCTTGGGTAATTTTATCGATCATTGCGAAGCGTCCGAAACCATACTTCTCGTAATCACCAATGGGTGCTTTTTTGAGCATTTCGCGGTGTTCTTCAACCGTTCCTGTATCAATACCTCCGAGGAATTTCATCACTTCCTCATCCTGACTTAATAGCCAGCTTCCCTCAGCATCGTCCAATGTGAAAGGGCGTAATATGAGTCGTTCTGTTTCAATGACTTTTTTCATGGCTAACGGATGGTATTATCGTAGCAAGATACTTGTTTATACTGAAAACCAACATATTCACGGTTTTGGAGGAAAGCGTACCAAGGATATTCTTTTGTTGATTGAATATCTTTCATTAAGCGTGCTAGATCAATCCAAAAGAGCTCCTCTACGATGTCGTATTCATCTTTTAGGTAGAAGCCGATTTTGGTAGGAGCAAATTCACCTTCCTCGTTTCGGTCCTCACGAATTCTGATTTCTACAAGTTCATCGAGATTAATACGAAAGACCTCGGGTTCTTCATACAAAATCGTGATGCTTCCATCGGCTTCTGTTCGAGTGAGTGGTTCGCCATATTCGTCAACAAAACAAACATCAGATTGAGCGTAGATAGTAATGATGTGATTACTCGTGTCTAAATAGTCTTCGTATGTGATAAAGTTCGAGTCTATTTTTATCAGAGGAGATGGTGTAGAAGGTTGATACCTTTGAAATGAACAATTGCTGTGAAATGGTCGGACTTTGTGTTCATGGGTCTGTTTACGTATTGTCCTCAGTATACTTGTGGAAGGAGCGAACAAAACCTGATTCTCAGCAGAATTCTTCACGGAAATCCAACGCGTTTGAATGCATGCAGTATCCATCTGACTATAGCCAGAGCTGAGAAATGAAGTAAAAAAGATCAAAAGCCAATAGTTCATTTCGGAAAGGTAGCAAATTCAAAAATAAACGTGACGGGACTAGTTCTTACTGCATGGCATTTTCATTGTTGTTTCTCCGGTGTAGTATCTTTCCTTTAGGAAGTTGTACCACTCGTGCTCTTCTGGTGAGGCTATGTTTTTGTAGAAATCGTCCAAGTCAATTTTGAGTCGCTTGAGGTATTTGCCCAACTTGATATCAAACTGAATGGACACAGCGCGGAAGTCACCAAAGTACTCGTTGGTCTCTTCATTATAGAGGCGCTCTTCAGTGATAATCATTCCATTAATCGATCGTGTGTACACATTGTACTGCTTTGGATCTTCGAATAGGAAGGATTCTGTTCCATCCTCAAGTGTTGTCATTTGGTACGTGCCGTCCTCATTTTTTAGCGGAATGTCAGATTGAATAGAAAACGTCATCAAATCCGTGTACACACCTACTTCTGATCCATCTGGATTAGTAATTGTCAGTAAATCTCCTTCGCTATCGACTAATGGTAAATCAGTTTTATAGGAAACAGAGATGGGTTTAGGATGATAAAATTCTTGGGTACCGTCAGCTAATTCGCGCGTCATGGTAGATCCATCTGGATTTTCCAATGGTCCGTATGCATGAGCATAGATTGTATTCCCTTCGGGAAAGAGAATGGAAAGTCCATATTCTGTATCTACTAAAGTGGGTTTCCCTTTGCGGTTGGGAATAGGAAGTGCCTCCAGTTTTTCATCATTGACAGTCAATTGTTGCGCGTCAAGTTGTCGGGCTAATTCTTGAACGAGCTTGTTCATATCGCTAAACAACAACGCATTCAACTCTGTGTTTTCGACTAGAATCCATCGCTTTCCAATACAGTTTGTATCAGATTGAGAAAAAGTTCCGAAGGAAAAAGTAGTTGCCAGAAGCAAAATGAATAATGGTTGCGAAAGTTTCATCTGTATAGTTTTATTTGGTTATTAGAAATATAACACTTGAAAACCAATACGATACTTAATTATTTCTTAAATCTTTGTTAAAGGTTGAAAGAAGCACTTTTCAGGAATTCGCTAAGATCAATAGAAAACCAATTGCCGCTCCCCAATAAATGGATACATAGATTAGAAAATGATAGAAGATTTTCTTTTTGTGTTTTTGGATGGTGTGTTTGTTTTCATATCTCCACTTTTCGGAACGACTTTTTAATACCTGATGAGCAAAAACAAACAAAGTAGTAATGATCAATAATAGTACAAATCGAGTAGCGTAGTTTGTATCTATCTCACCCAAAATCAATGTAAACGTTCCGCCTAGAAAGACTATGATTGGAACAAGGATTAATCCGGTAAAGCTCATTCCTTTCCACTTTGGGAATTCACTGGCCACAATGAGCTTGAGCATTTTTCCAAACTTGAATTTGTCTGACTGCATAAGTTATATCAGTGTTCTCATTCAACGCAAATGAAAAAATGTTGTTTTGGGATGAGTACTTCGTTTGATCGTACGAAAGTTCTGAGGGTTGAGTGCGAATGTTATTGACGGAAATCGTCTGAACTGAGCGCAATGCATTGAGCAGAGTCGAAATGGAGCGAAGCCCAACTCTGAAACCTCAGAATCAGGCTACGCTCAGCTTTTAAATTCAATTTATTCTTCAAACTTCTTGAACAATACCGACGCGATGTGTCCACCGAATCCAAAGGTATTACTCATTCCGTAGGTCATTTCTTTGGTTACCGCTTTTCCTAATGGGAAATCGAAATTATCGGCGAAATCGGGTTCAATGTCCGTTGTGTTGATCGTTGGAGGAACAACTCCTTCTTTCAATGCTAGAACGGTAGCAATTCCTTCAATCGCTCCGGCAGCTCCGAGTAAATGTCCTGTCATGGATTTGGTCGCAGAGATCGATAGCGATTTTCGCTTTCCAAATACGCGATCGGCTGCAATTAATTCGCTTTTATCCCCAAGTGGAGTAGAAGTAGCATGCATGTTCACGTAATCGATGTCTTCCGCTGTGATTCCTGCTTCGCGAATGGCTTCATTCATACCCAATACAGCTCCGTCACCTTCTGGATGCGTTCCAGTTAAGTGATAGGCATCAGCAGCCATTCCTCCTCCTACAATTTCTCCGTAGATCGTCGCACCGCGTTTTTTAGCGTGTTCATATTCTTCGAGGATCAAGGCTCCTGCTCCTTCTCCCATCACGAAACCATCGCGGTTCACATCGAATGGACGCGAGGCACTTTTGGGATCATCATTACGCATAGACAATGCACGCGCAGAGGCAAATCCTCCCATGGCTGCTTCGGTAATTGCTGCTTCTGATCCTCCGCTGATAATCATGTCGGCCTTGTCCCACTTGATGTAGTTAAAGGCTTCGATCAATGCTGTGTTTGAGGTCGCACAAGCAGAGACAGGACAGAAATTGACACCGCGAAGTCCATATTTGATCGAGATAATTCCTGAAGCAATATCGACCAAAATTCGCGGAATAAAGAAAGGAGTAAAGCGTGGTGTTCCATCTCCTTGGATGTATTCTGTCATTTGGTCTCCAAAGGTTTGGATTCCGCCATTTCCAGATCCCCAAATCACGCCAATGCGATCTTTATTGAGTCCGTCTAGGTCAATATTGCCATTGGTCAATGCTTGATCTACTGCATAGAGTGCGTACAATGAAAATGGGTCATATTGACGAATTTGTTTGACATGGAAGTGATCTTTCACGTCGAAGTCTTTTAACTCACACGCAAATTGCGCTCTGAATTTTGAAGCGTCAAATTTTGTGATGGAGCCTGCACCGCTAACTCCGTCTTTTAAGTTATTCCAAAAGGTATTGATATCATTTCCGATGGGAGTTAATGCACCCATTCCTGTTATTACAACTCTTCTCATGCTCGTCGTTTTGGTTTTGGCACACATTAACTCACCTCGAATTATATTTTCGAAGGAGTTAGAATGTGTCGGTTCTAAATTAGATTTAGGGAAAGAAAATACAAGAATTTCAGATCAAAATGAAATCCTATTACAAATTGTTGCTGAAACGATTAAAGGAATCCGAGTTCCAATTTCGCTTCCTCACTCATCATGTCTTTGTCCCACGGTGGATCGAAAACAATGTTCACTTTTGCATCGCTCACCTCTGGATGTCCTTTCACTTTATCTTCTACCTCCTTTGGCATCGATTCGGCAACTGGACAATTGGGAGACGTCAAGGTCATTTCGATTTCAACGTTGTTGTTTGAATCGATTTTTACTTCGTAAATAAGACCTAATTCGTAGATATCGACAGGGATCTCAGGATCGTAAATCGTTTTGAGTATGTCGACTATTTTATTTTCTAATGCGTTCATTGTTTCTTCTTAATTGCTTGCAGCGATTGCGCTCAATTTTAACTTTTTTACCATGCTCGCCAATCCATTCGAACGGGTCGGAGAAAGGTGTTCATGTAGTCCAATTTCATCGATGAATCGGAGTTCCGCTGTCGCTACAGCTTTTGGATCTTCGTTGTTCAGGACACGAATTAACAGTCCAATAATTCCTTTGGTGATAATCGCATCGGAATCGGCTGTAAAGCTCATTTTTCCATCCACAACATCGGTATGAAGCCAAACACGTGACTGACATCCTTCGATCAATTTATCGTCCGTTTTATTATCCTCCGCAATAATGGGAAGCTCTTTTCCGAGTTCGATGATGTACTCGTATTTGTCCATCCAATCGTCATAGATAGCGAACTCGTCAATTATTTCTTGTTGTTTTTCGTCTAATGTCATCTGATTCGTTTCTTGTTTTGTCTTTTCACTTTGAACACTGAGGTTCTCGAAGTATTAGTGTTCGGGGTGAAAATATTAGGCTATCTCAACATATTCAAACTACGTTCCAATGCTTTGATGAACACATCGATTTCTTCTTTCGTGTTGTAAAAAGCAAATGAAGCGCGAATGGTTCCTGGAATTTGGTAAAAGTCCATTAGCGGTTGCGTACAATGGTGTCCTGTTCGAACGGCGACTCCTTGTTTGTCGAGAAGTGTTCCCACATCGAAAGGATGAATTCCATCTACCACAAATGAAACGACACTTGTTTTGTTCTGAGCTGTTCCAATGATGCGCATTCCCTCGAATTCGAGCAATTTCGCTTCTGCGTATGCAGCGAGTTCCATCTCGTGTGCATGAATGGCATCTAAATCCAATTTGGATAGGTATGAAATGGCTGTTCCAAGACAGATTCCTCCTGAAATATTGGGTGTTCCAGCCTCGAATTTATGAGGCAGTTCATTATACGTTGTTTTCTCAAAGGTCACTTTGGCAATCATGTCTCCACCTCCTTGGTAGGGTGGCATTTGATCTAGAATTTCTTTCTTTCCGTATAAGATTCCGACTCCGGTTGGGCCGAATACTTTATGTCCGGAAAAGGCGAAAAAGTCACAATCGAGCGCTTGTACGTCAACGGGAATATGCTGCACGCTTTGTGCTCCATCGATCAATACATATCCTCCTGCATTGTGCGTTTTTTCAATAATTTCTTCGATGGGGTTGATGGTTCCCAAAGTATTTGAAATGTGTGTTACCGAAACGAGCTTGGTCTTATTCGAAAGTAAGCGATCGAATTCTTCCATAATGAGTTCGCCCGATTCACTGATTGGAATCACCTTCAAGATGCATCCTTTTCGTTCACAAAGCATTTGCCATGGAACAATGTTTGAATGATGCTCCATTGCCGAAATCATAATTTCATCTCCTTCGGAAAAGAGTTCTCCCAAACTGTTTGCCACCAAGTTGATGGAATCTGTGGTTCCTTTGGTAAACAATACTTCTTCCGAAAGTGGAGCGTTGATGTACTCCTGAATGATTTTTCTAGCGTCTTCGTACTGTGTTGTCGCCAACTGACTTAAATAATGGACACCACGATGAATATTCGCATTATTGTTCGTGTAATAATCGTTAATCGCGTCGATAACC
>JBFHGY010000188.1:0-6133 GCA_041582905.1 Crocinitomicaceae bacterium
AGTCAAACCATCAGTACTTGAAATCATAACAACTGGAATGTTTACAGATGCTCCATCAGCACCTCCACCCATTTCAATTACTTCAGGATCACGGTTGATGATGATTACACCAACAGCTCCAGCGTTTTGAGCGTTCAAAGCTTTCGTTCCGAACTCACATGTGTTACGGTAGATTACGGCAATTTTTCCGTTCACGTCATTACCATTCGTTAGTGGGTTACATCCCTCAGCAGAAACTGGGTTACCTTGTGGGTTTGTACCTGTTGACCCATCATCTACAATTGCCAATGTGTCTTCAACGAAAGTGTTTGGAATCAAGAAATCTGGAGTCGTCCAGTCTCCTCCACCTGGATCAGCCCACGTAAAGTCGTAGTTCCCTTGGATTGCAGCAGGAGAAATTCCTGCACAAATTACCTGCGATTGCGCGGCAAAACCTGTGGCAACAACAGCTAATGAAAGTAGAATTTTTTTCATAAGAATAATGTTTAAAATAAAATTTAGCTCAACGAAGGTACAAAAAGTTGCCTTCAAATTAAAAAATTGTTAATTCTAACAACGTGTGAACGACGGATTTGGTTGGGCATAACAACAAAAAACCCACTCAATTCAGGATTAAGTGGGTTCGAATCAGGTATTCTTTATTTTCATTCAGATGAAGAAAGAGACGCTTTTAAGTATTCTCGGTTCATGCGAGCAATGTTCTCCAAAGAGATTCCTTTTGGACATTCAACTTCACAAGCTCCAGTGTTTGAACAGTTTCCAAACCCTTCTTTATCCATTTGCTCAACCATGTTCAATACACGACGTTTCGCTTCTACTTTTCCTTGAGGAAGAAGTGAGAATTGTGAAACTTTCGCAGATACAAATAGCATCGCTGATGCGTTTTTACAAGCAGCTACGCAGGCTCCACATCCAATACATGCCGCAGCGTCGAATGCTTTGTCAGCATCTGGCTTTGGAATAGGTGTTGCGTTTGCATCTTGTGTGTTTCCAGATGTAGGCACGGAAACAAATCCTCCTGCATGTTGGATACGGTCGAATGCTGAACGGTCTACCACCAAATCTTTGATTACTGGGAAACCTTTCGCTCTAAACGGCTCGATGTAGATCGTGTCTCCGTCGTTGAACATACGCATGTGCAACTGACAAGTAGTAACGCCACGGTCTGGACCATGAGGTTCACCGTTGATGTGCATAGAACACATTCCACAAATTCCTTCGCGACAATCGTGATCAAATGCTACAGGAACTTTTCCTTCACCAATTAACTGTTCGTTCAAAACGTCCATCATTTCAAGAAATGACATGTGCTCCGATACATTATCAAGCTTATACGTTTCGATTTTACCCTTATCGTTTGCGCTTTTTTGTCTCCAAACCTTGAGTGTAACTTTCATAGCTTTCTTATTTGTATGAACGTTGTTTCAGTTCAATATCGTTAAATTCTAATTGCTCTTTGTGAACGATGGATTGTCCAGGATCTCCTGTCCATTCCCAAGCAGCTACGTACGCGAAGTTTTCATCGTCACGCTTAGCTTCACCTTCTTGTGGTCCACCTATTTCAACCGACTCTTCGCGGAAGTGACCTCCACACGATTCTGTACGCTCCAAAGCATCTTTCGCGAACAACTCTCCTAATTCAAGGAAATCCTCAACACGTAATGCTTTTTCCAATTCTGGGTTCATTTCATCCGCAGAACCAGGAATCAACACATCTTTTCGGAACTCCTCACGGATCTGACGAATTTCCTCCATGGCTTCTTTCAAACCTTGTTCGTTACGAGCCATTCCGACTTTGTTCCACATAACCAAACCAAGTTGTTTGTGGAAGTGGTCAACAGACTTCGTTCCCTTGATGTTCATGAAGCGATTAATGCGCTCTTTCACAGCGTTCTCAGCTTCATCAAACTCAGGAGTGTTTGTTGGAATTTCACCTGTTCGAATGTCATTTGACAAGTAATCACCAATTGTGTAAGGAAGGACGAAATATCCGTCTGCCAATCCTTGCATCAATGCAGATGCTCCCAATCGGTTCGCTCCGTGATCAGAGAAGTTCGCTTCTCCGGCAGCGTAACAACCAGGAATTGTTGTCATCAAGTTGTAATCTACCCAAATTCCACCCATCGTATAGTGAACGGCAGGATAGATCATCATTGGTGTTTTGTATGGGTTCTCATCAACGATCTTCTCATACATTTGGAAGAGGTTTCCGTATTTTGCTTCGATCACGCTTTCTCCTAATTCACGCATGCGCGCTTCAGATGCATTTTTCTCACCAGAGACAAGCGCTTTTTCTTTCCCGTAACGCATGATGGCTGTTGAGAAATCCAAGTAAACAGCCTCTCCTGTTTTATTCACACCGTAACCAGCATCACAACGCTCTTTTGCAGCACGAGATGCAACGTCACGTGGAACAAGGTTACCGAAAGCAGGATATCTTCTTTCGAGGTAATAATCACGATTTTCTTCCGCGATTTGTGTTGGTTTCAATTTCCCTTCACGAATAGCGTGAACATCTTCCATGTTTTTAGGAACCCAAATACGTCCATCGTTACGTAATGATTCCGACATCAATGTCAATTTCGATTGGTAATCACCCGATCGAGGAATACACGTTGGGTGAATTTGCGTATAACATGGGTTTGCGAAGTAGGCTCCTTTTTTGTGAGCTCTCCATGCCGCTGTTACGTTCGATCCCATTGCGTTCGTTGAAAGGAAGAATACGTTTCCGTATCCACCTGAAGCAAGAACAACTGCGTGAGCAGAATGGCGTTCAATTTCTCCTGTAACAAGGTTACGGGCAATGATTCCACGTGCTTTACCGTCCACTTTTACCAACTCGAGCATTTCGTGGCGGTTGTACATTTTAATTTTTCCTTTACCAATTTGGCGGTTCATTGCTGAGTAAGCTCCCAACAACAACTGCTGTCCAGTTTGACCTTTTGCGTAGAAGGTTCTCGATACGAGTACACCTCCGAAAGATCGGTTGTCCAACAAACCTCCGTATTCACGTGCGAAAGGAACTCCTTGCGCTACACATTGGTCGATGATGTTTCCAGACACTTCGGCCAAGCGGTAAACGTTTGCTTCACGTGCACGGTAATCTCCTCCTTTTACGGTGTCATAAAACAGGCGGTAGATAGAGTCACCATCGTTTTGGTAGTTTTTTGCTGCGTTGATCCCTCCTTGAGCGGCAATCGAGTGCGCTCGACGTGGAGAATCTTGAAAACAAAATGCTTTTACGTTGTATCCCATTTCAGCAAGAGATGCCGAAGCAGAACCTCCTGCCAAACCTGTTCCAACCACGATGATATCGATCAATCGCTTGTTGGCAGGATTCACAAGATTGATTTTGTTCTTATGATTTGTCCATTTATCCTTAATTGGACCTTCTGGAATTTTTGCGTCTAAAGTTGCCATAATAGCTACGATTTCTAATGATTAAGGTGGTGGAAAATTGCAATGAAGATGAACCCTAGAGGAATCAATACTGCATAAGCCACACCAAATTTTTGAAGTGCTTTTGTGTATTTGTTATTTGCTCCAACTGATTGGAATGCTGAACTGAATCCGTGAAGAAGGTGCAATGCCAACAACACGAATGAAACAGAGTAAATAGCTACTCGAATTGGATCTTCGAACTTGTGACGTAAGTGATCGAAGTAACGAATCGGTTCTCCTCCTTCAGTGAGGGCACCTGTCCAATCTCCTTCCACAAACTTGATTTTTAATTCTGGAATCCAAAAATCATAGAAGTGAAGACCAAGAAAAGCCAAAATCACGATTCCAGATAGAATCATATTTCTACTCATCCAACTTGCGCTTGCTCCGCCTTTGTACTTGACGTAACGCACTTCTCTTGATTTACGGTTTTTGAGCTCCAATGCGAATCCCATCACGAAGTGAAAAATCACACCGAAGATGAGAATAGGTTGAAACACATACTGAACAACCGCGTTGGTTCCCATGAAGTGTGAGAGTTTGTTGAATGTTCCTGCACTAAACACTGAAGTGATGTTAATCGCAAAGTGTTGCAGCAAGAAGATCATTAAAAAGATCGCAGAAAGCGACATCGCTACCTTTCGCGCAACGGATGATTTTAAAAGTCCTGAATTACTCATGTTTGATTTATATGAAGTATACAACACGCAAATTTAACAGATCATCTACACTTCTTGACGATTTTATCTTATTTAGACTGAGTTTAAATTACGTGAATTTCCCAATACTTTATCGATTTACAGTGTCATTTTATCGATTTCCAGATGGAGATTGATGTTGGAATAAGGTTGAAGTTTATTTTTGAAGCATAACCAAATAACGAAAAACATGAAAAAAGTCTATTCAATTCTAACATTAACCCTTGCTTTAATATCTTTTCAGTCCATGGCCCAGCTGTCCGTTGGTATTAACTTGGGAATCAATAAATCAACGCAAGACAATGCGGAAGCTCTTTTGGGAGGAGAACTCAATTTGAAATACGATTTCACCGACAATGTGCGTGGTGGAGCCAATCTAGGATTTTACCAAAAGTCGGAAGAAGCGTTGGGAATTAAAGTGACGTCAAGCGCTGTTCCTTTTTCGGTGTTTGGAGAGTATTTGTTCTTAGAAGATGACTTCAAACCATACGCCGGAATTCACCTTGGAGCTTTTCGAGCAGGTGGTAAAGTGGGGAATAGTAGTATTTCGGATACGTATTTTTCGTTGACGCCAACCGTAGGAGCCGACTACATGGTTTCGGATCAGTTGGGTATTAACTTCAACATTAAGTACGGTGTTGTCTTCTATAAAAACATTTCTGATGAGACAGATAATTTCTCGACCATCAGCCCTAACGTGGGTGTCTTCTTCAAGTTGTAATCGGAAGAAATGAAAAAATGAAAGAGCCGTCTTGATCTCGAATCAGGGCGGCTTTTTCGTTGATTATCTTTTGGGTTATACGTCCATTGATGCTCATTTCAATTGAGTTAGGCACGTTGCCCAAATAACTGAATAAAAAAGGTTGGATTCTCAGAACGAAATTGTGTAACACCGCAATCCTAGAAGCGTTATGGAGAATAGAACTGTTAAATCTCCAAAAATGAACAAGTCAATCTTAATTGCGTTGCTCGCGCTGAGCACCTCTTCTTTTGCGCAAACGAGCACAGGAAACGAAATCGAAAACGTTCAGGCGAAACGTGAATTAGCGGCATACGAAGTTGTTGTTTCTCCCAACCCTTCCGCCGATGATGTTTCGATAAACGCTCCAGAAGGATCTATCTGTAAAATCGTGAGTACGAATGGAACCTATGTGGGAACATGGGAGGTTCGTGAAAATGGAATCGACCTGAAAGACTTAGGTATGGGAACCTACATCGCTGTGATCAGTTTGAATGGGCAATCCATCCACAGAAAGTTCGTCATTCTTTAACTGAAGATGACAAAGACTGTAGTGAAGAATTGTCTTCACTTACACATAGCTTGACCTCTGTACCCAAGATTAATGCGCGATTATCATCAATGTGCCCAGCAGGAAAACCGAAAGCAATGGGAACTCTTCGATATTGAAAGTGAGATAAGATTACCTCTTCATAACCCGTCCCGAAGGGAACAGCTGAATCGGAAAGGTTACTCATCCCTCCAACAAGCAAACCTTTGATTCGGTCCAAAACTCCCGCTTTAGATAGTGCGTAGAACATGCGATCGATAGCGTAAATCGGCTCTCCAACATCTTCGATGTATAAAATGCTGTCTGAGTAATCAAGTTGATCATCTGTTCCGAGTAAAGCGTACAGAATAGACAGATTTCCTCCAATCAATTTTCCTTTCGCTTCTCCCATTTTGTTGAATGCATTTCCATCCCAATGAAAGTTCATAGGGTTTCCTTCGATCGATGCGATAAGTGTCGCAAGTGCTTCTTCTGAATTCTGTTGAAAATTGAGAGGCATGGTTCCGTGGATACTGGCAATTCCGTGTCGCTGCATCCGCTGATGAAAATAAGTGACATCGCTGAAACCAATAATCCACTTCGGTTCACGAAGCTGTCCTGCCCAGTTGATACGGTCCACTAATTGCACGCACCCGTATCCTCCGCGAGCACACAAAATGGCTTTTACATCATCTTGATCCAGTGCCTGCTGAAAGTCAGACAATC
>JBFHGY010000189.1:0-6106 GCA_041582905.1 Crocinitomicaceae bacterium
GAAGTTGTGACTGTCAGCACACATTGTGCGAGCGGATTGGAAGAAATTGGCAATCGAGATGTCAAAGTGATTACCAACGGTTACATTTTCCCTGAATTCGATGGGAAATCAGTTGATCTGGATGAGAAATTCACCGTCTCGCATTTCGGCACCATGCCTTTCGCTAGGAATCCACTTGTTTTGTGGAAAGCACTCAAAAGCATCCTGAACGAGCAACCTGAATTTGGTGATCACCTGTCCGTACAACTTATTGGTGTTGTCGACTATAACGTGATGAACTCGTTCAAAGAGCACGGACTCGAATCATACGTGCACCTTTCCCCTATGATTCCGCATGCTCAGAGTATCGAACTTCAACGAAAAACACAACTTCTCCTACTCGTTGCAAACAATACGGGGAACGTAAAGGGAATTCTCACTGGGAAATTCTTTGAATACTTGGGAGCCAAGCGTCCAATTTTGGCCATTGGTTCAAAAGACAGTGACCTATCACGAGCCGTGAACAACACCCAATGTGGTTTTTTAGCCGATTTTGAAGATGTAGAAGGCGCGAAAAAGTATCTTTTGGAAGCTTACGAACGCTTCAAGGCAGGAGAACTCTACTCGACTCCGATCAACACGGATCAATTCAACAGCAAGCAATTGGCCAAGGAGTTTATCCAACTTCTGAAATAAGTTTCGTATCTTTCTCTCAACTAAAAACCTTTTAACTACCCTAATTATGAAGACAATAAGTTGCTTCGTGCTTGCTTTTGCGGCATTTCCTGTTTTTTCTCAAACGACACTCACATTACAACCTGGTCCGAACGACGGTAAAGACGCACCACTCTTTAGTTGTGTTCCCTGCGGATTTTCCACCACAAACTACGAGACCTATCATAAATTTTCATCTGTAGCTTGGACGAATCAAGGAGCGAATTCCGACATCAAAAGTGTAATTGATTTCGATTTATCGTCTATTCCTGCTGGAGCTACGATTATTTCCGCTGAACTATCGCTCTTTTTCAATCCAGATGATTCGAGTGGACCTCACAACAACTTAACGAGTTCAAATGCATCTTATCTGCGACGTGTAACTACACCTTGGGATGAATCTACCGTTACATGGGATACGCAACCATCCATTACGACCGTAAACCAAGTGGTTGTTCCAGAAAGCACCTCTTCTACACAGGATTATCCTGATATGGATGTGACGAATCTGGTTCAAGACATGATCAACGATCCTGCAAATAGTCACGGATTGATGTTGGAAGGAATTTCAGATCAAGAATACCATGGACTCTATTTTGCTTCATCTGATCATCAAAATGCGGAATTGCGTCCGAAATTAGTGGTGACGTATGATCTAAACTCATCGATTTCTGAAATTGAAGCAGTAGAATTCTCACTTTTCCCCAATCCGAGCGCTGGAATCATACATCTCCAAACGAACGAAATCATTGAAAGCGTAGACATTTTAGACATCTCTGGGAAACTCGTTTTGTCAGAAGAAAATCCATCAACTACCTTGGATGTTTCTCGCTTGAATTCTGGAAATTACTTCATCCAAGTAACGACTGAAATGGGCGTTGGAACCGAAAAATTGATCGTTCAGTAGAAGAAAATACTTACCCCGTTGAACCAAGATAGGAGTGAAATGTACAGACGAGTACATAACAACATAGTATGAAAAAACTCATTGTATTCCTCTTACTTACACCGCTTTTCACTCAAGCTGAAACAGAGCTAAAACGCGTTTTACAAATTTACCGTTCCGACAGTAAGATTGATTCGAAATTAGACAAAAATGAAAGTGTCTATACGTTTCGATTCAATTTGGATAATAGTCTAGAACAACCTCGATATGTTAGTTATAGCATCGACGGTGTAAATGGTAAAGCTCCCTTAAAAGATCGTAAAATCACGATTCAATCGAAGCCGGGGAAGCACGTTTTTCAGTTTTATTACAGCTCAAATTACTATGAAGTATACAGCGATTCTCTCGAGATCAAACCGCGATACCACGATACGTATCAAGTGATGTTGTATCGAGCTGAGGAAATGCAACTCGAAGAAAAACCTGTCATTTACCTCTACCCAGAGAAAAAAACAGACGTTTCTGTTCAGCTCGATATTCACGGTGAAGATGCGTTCTTATACCCTCTTTATGATGAAGGTTGGGAGTTTACGGCGCAGCCTAACGGTAACTTACAATTTGGTGAAGATCAATACAATTACCTCTTTTGGGAAGCAAAAATGAGAAATGTGCTGTCGCAACAACAACTGAGCGAAGGATTTTTTGTGGCAGGTGAAAATGTTGTGTCATTCTTGGAAGAAAAGCTCACTCAGGTCGGACTCAACAGTAAAGAACAAGCTGATTTCATTACGTATTGGGGACCGCGCTTGGCCAAAAACAAATTGAATTTTGTACATTTTGAATTCAATGATGCATGCGCGAAATACGCAGAGATACATGTGAATCCAACACCCGATCACATCAATCGCATGAATATGATTTGGGGAGCGGTTTCCGAGCGACATTCAGTGAAAGCTCAAGCATTAACTTCTTTTAACCGAGAAGGGTTTGATGTTCTCGAATGGGGAGGACAAGAATCACACATTGATCAACGAATTGTAGAAAAACTGAAATAATATACATGAAATTTCTTCTCACACTCACCGTACTTATCTTGAGTCTTTCGGCTTTTTCAAAGGAAAAAGAGCTTAGAAACTTATACCGCGAAGTACAATTGAAATCGGACTCGATTGATTCTTCACTATCAACAAATCAATCCAAATACACCTTTGAATTCCCAGGATTGGATGGAACAACAGATCGCATGATCTACAGCATCGACGGGAAGGAAGGAAAGTTGAAAATCAACATGAATACGGTGGAGATTGTCACTACTCCGGGCAAACACATCTTTCAATTTTTCTATACGGAAGATTACACAGAAGCGTACTCCGATTCCTTGGAGATTCAAGCGCAACATCATTCTACTTACGTAGTAAACATCATGCGTTCAGACATTCGCATTGAAGTTGATAAACCTGTTATTTATCTTTATCCAGAGAAAAAAATCGATGTTTCGGTTGAGCTCGATATCAAAGGAGAACCTTCCTTCTTCTACCCTGCTTATGAGAATGGATGGACATTTCAAGCTGCTCCATCAGGAGAGTTAACCTTTGGAGAAAACAACTACAATTACCTCTTTTGGGAAGCCAAAAAATCACGCACATTTACCTCGGAAGAACTCGCCTCTGGTTTTCATGTGAAGGGCAAGGATGCGGCTTCATTTTTAGAAGAAAAACTGACAGAAGCTGGGCTCAACTCGAAAGAGAAAGCAGACTTTATCACGTTCTGGGGACCACGATTGGCGGCCAATGAGTTGAACTTCGTTCGATTTGAATTTAATGAAGTTTGCAATCGCTACGCGGATTTGAAGATCTCTCCAGAACCATCCAATGTCTATCGTATTTACATCTCTTGGATGGCGGTAGATCATGAACGTGACATCGAAGAACAACGGATCGAATCATTCAATCGAGAAGGGTTTTCTGTACTCGAATGGGGTGGATCAGAAATCACCAATTTGCCTAAATTCCTTCTTTCGGAAAACTAGAATTTTGAAGGAGAGTTTGCGCTTTCCTCCCCTCATTCCCTGAATTTTCATTAAATTTACTCTGCGAGATTTCAAACTGTGAAATAGAGTCTAACAATGAAGGTACACCTACTATCCTTACTATCTGTTGTGCTTGTTTTGTCTTTGAAGGCATACGAGATCTCTGCCCGTGAGGAAAATCAGGAAAACCGATCAGACGTTTATCACCCCGCTTTAGCCTTTTTGGACGTAGAAGAATACCAGTACGCCGAATCTGAAACTTTGGATAGTTTGATCAACCAGCTTGGACGTTCGAACACCATCAAAGAGCGGTACGTGGGCTTTGCAGGACTTACACCGAATGAATATTTATTGTACGAAAAACTGAAAGCTTCCGCTTCGGAGTATGAATTAAATAGTCTGATGAAGCATTACTCCCCTGTTGTTCGTGTGTACGCTTATCGAGCGCTCATTGACAACGAAATGGAAGTCAATGCGAGCTACGAAAACTACCTATTCGAAGACACCAGCTCGGTGAATTGGTTTTCCGGATGCGTGTACAAAACATCCACTGTCCAACAAGTAGTTGAACAGGGATTTGTGAAATAGCTTACTTCTCTTTCCAGCCCAATTTCCAAGTGACAAATGAGCCTAACATGAGGATGAGTGCAATTACAGCTGCCATGTGTTCGCCGTCATCAATTCCGACATGCGCCCCGATTGCCATCAATGCATTAAAAAATATTCCTGCATACGCCCATTCCGTGAGCCACTTCTTCCATTTTGAGAGAATCATTACAACTCCCAAGATTTTTGCTACCGCCAAGGGATAAATGATCCACACTGGGAACCCAAATCCCATGAAAGCCTTTGAAATGTCTTCGTATTTGAAGAAGTACATGGATGCAGACATGAGCAACAGTGCAGACAATAAGCCTGTCAAGATCCAGTGAACGATTCGTGTTGATTTCATAACTCTTTAATTATTTACCATGGTAAATATAAAGATTATTTTCAATCCTATACAGATCGACGAATATTTTCCTGGAATTACTTTTTTGCTCTTGGATTGGCAAATAGCGCTACATCATCGCCCGTTACGACGTCATCACACAAGATTACCAAACGCTCTACGATGTTACGTAGTTCGCGAATGTTTCCTGTCCAATCTGTTTTCGATAAGGCAGTTAATGCGCTTTCATCAAACGATTTACGCGCAATTCCGTGTTCTGCACACACCATTGTCATGAAGTGTTCCGCCAACATTGGAATATCATCACGACGTTCGTTGAGTGAAGGCACATGAATCAAAATTACCGCTAGACGGTGGTATAAATCTTCACGGAAATTTCCTTCTTCGATTTCTTTGCGTAGATCTTTGTTCGTTGCCGCAATCACACGTGCATTTACTTTGATGTCTTTCTCACCTCCTACACGTTGGATCACGTTCTCTTGCAAGGCACGCAACACTTTGGCTTGCGCACTAGCGGACATATCACCGATTTCGTCGAGGAACAATGTTCCACCCGAGGCCAATTCGAATTTTCCTTTCTTCTGCTTTACGGCAGACGTAAACGCACCTTTTTCGTGTCCGAACAATTCACTTTCGATCAACTCGGCTGGAATCGCCGCGCAGTTCACTTCGATAAACGGTTGAGCATTTCGCGTACTTTGATCGTGGAGTGAGCGAGCCACCAACTCCTTCCCTGTTCCGTTTTCACCTGTAACAAGCACACGTGCATCAGAAGGAGCCACTTTTTCGATCATTTCCTTGATCTGGATGATTTCAGGCGTCTCACCAATGATAGACGATCCTTTGAAACGCTTCACTGTTTTCTTCAAGACTTTTTTCTCCTCGATGAGCACTGTCTTATCCTTCGCGTTTCGGATGGTTACCAAAATTCGATTGAGGTCCAATGGCTTCTCGATAAAATCGAATGCGCCTTTCTTAATGGCCTGAACCGCCGTTTCGATGTTTCCGTGACCACTAATCATGATCACAGGAGAATCAATTTTTGCCTTTTGGAGTCCTTCCAGTACTTCCATACCATCCAACTCAGGCATTTTGATATCACAAAAAATGATATCGTAGTTATCCGCTTTCGCTTTGTCTAGCCCTTCTTTGCCATTTTCTGCTTCGTCTACTTCGAACTCTTCAAATTCAAGAATTTCTCTCAACGCTCTTCTAATGGCGCGCTCGTCATCGATAACTAGGATTTTGCTCATTGGTTTTGTGTTTTTACGAAGATAGCAATGAATTTAAAATAGGGCAAGGTGGTGGGAGGAGAAGAATTTTAAATTAATTGTCCCCGTTTAGTCAATTAGCAAAAAGTATCTGTCAACTGCCAAGATCATTTTTTATGATACACTCCCAGCTCTCCTGTTTCGATTGATTCAATTTTAAGAATTGCCGAACGCCTGAACAAGCCGTTTCCACAATACGAGATGAGTGCTACTGGTTGATTCAATCTATAAATTGTATCACCTTTCAAATTGTTCTCATCAAAACGAAGTGCATC
>JBFHGY010000190.1:0-6047 GCA_041582905.1 Crocinitomicaceae bacterium
ATCATTGATCTGTAAATCCTTCTCGATGAAAGTCCCTGTCACAGGTAAATAAGCCTCTGGTTGATAATAATCGTAGTACGAAACGAAGTACTCGACAGCGTTGTTCGGGAAAAATTGCTTGAATTCTCCGTAAAGTTGCGCCGCCAGTGTCTTGTTATGGGCAAGAATAAGGGTTGGACGTGAAACTTCTTGAATCACATTGGCCACCGTAAATGTCTTTCCACTTCCCGTAACTCCAAGTAAGGTCTGATGTGCTACGTTATCTTTAATCCCTTCGACCAACTGTCGAATGGCTTCGGGTTGATCACCTGTTGGACTGAAGTCTGAAACCAATTGAAAATCCATAGGAAACAAAGTTAATGAATATGTTAGGAGAACTACTATGAATTAGTAGCAATTTCCGACGCTGTATGAGCGGATTTCTTATCATAGAAAGGGTGTTTTTAATTTTGCTTTTGTTGACATAAGGATTTAGTTTTGAATTAATTAGTAACCAGTATTCACAATTTGAATGCATAACATAATATATTATGGCATATCCAGCAGATTACAATTTTTGGGCGCACGGAGCAACTGTGTTCCCTGAGTACAAGAAAGAGTTCACAGGAACTGATTTGGGACTCTATCTAAGAAGAGCAGGCTTCGGAGCAATGGTTAGACAAAGAGGGGGAACCTGGAATTGGTTTCACATTCCAATTCCCACACCTACTAGGTTAGACGATGATGCTTCACATCACAAACATGCATGGCTTCGCGTAAACGTCAACAATGATGCAGTAATTCGTGAGGTAACGGTACACGAGACACAGAGTAATGGATCTTCACCAAGAATTTTCCAACAAAGCCTAAATATTACAGGGCAGAATGGACAATTCGGCTTTAATTTACCTGATGGGAATTGCGCAGGACCATTGGTAATGTCTATTCGCGTGCAATTTGACACGAACAATGGTCAAGTTATTTTCACGGCAGCGGGAGCAAAATTTGAAGAGCAATAAGCATCACTAGAGCAATAAGCATCACTCGGATTAAATCCAGTTAACATGGAAAAAAGGGAATATCTCATCATTTGGGTGTTCCCTTTTTTTTTCATAGGTTGATCCAAAAGTAATTCAAAATTTTATCTTTGAGGCATTAAGATGAATGCGTGGATTATTTGTTGTTGATACTTGGTTTGGCGGTCCTGATTGTTGGGGGAGAATTCCTTGTGAAGGGAGCTGTTGGCTGTTCGTCGGCATTCAAAATTTCACCTTTGGTCATCGGAATGACAGTAGTTTCTTTTGGAACTTCGGCTCCTGAATTGTTGGTGAGTTTACAAAGTGCACTGGACGGAAATCCGGGGATTGCCATTGGGAATGTCGTAGGGTCAAATATTGCCAATATCGCACTTGTGCTGGGAATCACGGTCATCATTTTTCCCATTATTGCTGAGCGACAGACGAAGTTCATCGATTACCCGATGATGTTGTTGGCATGCATTCTTTTCTATGTTTTTGCCTTAGATAATATTATTGAGTTGTACGAAGGCGTAATTCTCTTCGGAATTTTAGTGGCGTTTACGACATATTTGGTGGTGAATTCTCGTAAGAAAACGAAGAAGGCTCAACAGGAAGAAGAGAATGAAGATGGAGAATATACAGATGCTTTGAAATACCCGATTTGGAAGTCGATTGTCTTCTTGTTAATTGGACTCGTTGCGCTGTATTTTGGTTCTGAATGGTTCGTTGAAGGAGCGGTAGGAATCGCGGAAGTACTTCTCGAAGGGAATCCAGATAAAGAAAGTATCATTGGAGTAACCGTGGTAGCTTTAGGAACGTCGGCTCCGGAACTGGTGGCGTCAATTGTTGCAGCGGTTCGAAAGCAAAGCGACATTTCCGTAGGAAACTTAATTGGATCGAACATTTTTAACGTGTTCGCAGTAATTGGAATCACCGCGATTGTGAAACCGATTGAAGTATCCGATCAAGTGCTTGACTTCGATATGTATTGGATGCTCGGTATCATGCTCGCAATGATTCCAATCTTGTTGTTGGGTAAGCGAATAGGGCGCGTAAAAGGTGTTTTACTCTTTGGAAGTTACGCCGCTTACGTGACTGTGATCTTATTGCAGATCAAAGGAGTGATTTAATTCACAACTTCTAGAAAACAACCAGTCGTTGCCGACCGAGAACAGTATTTTCCTCCAAAAAATAAATCAGATAAATTCCCGAAGATGACGGAAGATGTATGTCATTCGAATAGGTGTCAGCGTATACCTCTTTCCCAGAAATACTGGTGATTCGGATGTGAGATGGCTGAAGATCAGAAATAAGTTCGATGGAGAACGTTCCGTTGTTTGGGTTCGGATAAATACGTCCTACTTCTGTATTGATTTCGGAAAGACCGTTCGTGTTTTCCAAGACGGTGAAATTCTCATTCGTACTCATGGTATCTGTATAGTTACATGAGATGGTATCGGTAGATTGATACGCTACAAAATTCACATTGATTAGTCCAGGCGAAAGTGTACCGATATCTAAGGTATCATAATAGGTTTGCAGGGCGGTGAGCAAGCCATTGTAGTAACAAGCTTCAATATTGATCGTGTTTCCATTGATGGTGTAGTTACTGGAGAGAAACATTCCTTGGTTCGGCGTGGTAACGGTTGTCACGATTTTTACATCGTCCAAACTTGTGGGAACGGCAGGAATAATTTCAATGTTGTTGATGTACGGGCAGCACTGTGCACCAACTAAAATAGGTGATAGGGCAAGAATAAGTGTAAAGAAGGTCTTCATATATTGCTTATTAGAATGATGTTTAGTTGTAGAATGCTTTTCACCCCAAAAGGGTTGCATGAAGATGTTGGATTCGGGATGAAATGACTTAGAAAAGCAGAAGTAGGCCATAAATGACCAACTGAATGACAAATAAAATGATCCCGTACATAAAAGCAGATTTTCCTGCTTGAAATAATTTTTTCAATCCCAGTCGAAGTCCGATAGCGAGCATTGCTGCTGTCAAGAAGATTTTACCAGCAATTTTCAAATAGTGAACAATGGATTCTGGGAACTCAACGAAAAATGTCAAGACGGTAATTCCCAAGAACAACCATAAGTAGATCGGAAGTTTGAAAGAAGCTTTTTTGTTGGTTCCCTTTTGTCGATTGGCAAAGTAACCGTAGAGAATAACCATGGGCGATAAAAGGGCGACACGTACCATTTTGATGGAAATCGCGGTATCACCAATTAAATCATTCATAGCGTAACCAGCTCCTGCCACATTTCCAACCGCATGCAGCGTTCCTCCAATAACGAATCCCTTTTGATGGTCATCCAGATCAATATAGGTGAGGGCAACGGGTAAAATGAACGTTCCCAGTGCTCCAATTAAATTCACCACGGCAATCGCAATTCCAGCATCTTCTTTGTCTTCAGAAATGAACGGTGAGGCAGCTGCAACTGCGGAAGACCCACAAATGGCTGTACCAAATCCAGTTAGGAGTCCTGTGCTTCCCTTACAGTTGAGAACTTTGTGAAGAACGATGGCTGCAATAAGGACGAGTAATACACCAATAATTGTCTTAATGAGGTAGGGAAGTCCCATTTCGGTAAGGGAAGAGGCAGAGATTCCAAAAGCAAGTATCACAATTGATACCTCAAGTAGTTTCGATCCCGCGTATTTTAAACCGCCGCCAATCTCTGTTGGAATTGTGAAAATATTTCCAACAATGATTCCAATGAGCAACCCTAACATAACGCTATTCAATGCAGGAATGTAATCGGCAATGGCATAGATTGCGATCGATGGGAGGATAACTCCTAATATGCCCAAAAGCTTCATGTTCTTCATTCGAATGTGAATTTACCAACTCTATCAGAATCAAATGTCACAAAGGTTACTTTTACACATTTTTTAACGGGACGATCTTCCACGATTCACACCTCTAAAGTCCAACAATTCCACTACCTTTGCCGAAATATTTCAATAGGATGAAAATTTACAACAACATATTAGAGACAATTGGTAACACGCCATTGGTGAAGTTAAATGCATTGACGAAGGATGTAAAAGCGACTGTTTTGGCGAAGGTTGAAACGACGAATCCAGGGAATTCGGTAAAGGATCGTATGGCCTTAAAAATGATTGAGGATGCGGAAGCTGCAGGGGTGATCAAACCAGGCGGGACGATCATCGAAGGAACTTCTGGAAATACAGGAATGGGATTGGCGTTGGCGTGTATTATCAAAGGATACAAACTGATATGTGTGTTGAATGATAAGCAATCGAAAGAGAAAATGGACATCCTGCGAGCTGTTGGAGCTGAGGTAGTTGTGTGTCCTACTGCGGTAGAACCAGACGATCCTCGTTCGTATTACTCTGTGTCGAAACGATTGGCTTCTGAAACGCCAAATTCATGGTATGTGAATCAATATGATAACTTATCGAACCGAACAGCTCACTACGAGCAAACAGGACCAGAAATTTGGGATCAGACAGAAGGAAAAATCACGCATTTTGTGGTTGGAGTCGGAACAGGAGGAACCATTTCTGGAACAGGTAAATACTTGAAAGAGCAAAATCCGAATGTGAAGATTTGGGGAATTGATACCTACGGTTCTGTATTCAAAAAGTACCATGAAACAGGTGTTTTTGATGAGAACGAGATTTACCCGTACATCACTGAGGGAATTGGTGAAGACATTCTTCCGAAGAACGTAGATTTTAGTATTATCGATCACTTCGAGAAAGTGACGGATAAAGATGCTGCCGTGTATACTCGTCGTTTGGCAAGAGAAGAAGGGATTTTTGTTGGGAACTCTGCAGGAGCTGCCATCAAAGGAATTCTTCAAATGAAAGATCAATTAACCGAGGACGATATCGTTGTGGTGCTTTTCCATGATCACGGAAGTCGTTATGTTGGAAAAATGTTCAACGATGATTGGATGCGTGAGCGCGGATTCCTTGATGAAAAAATTACAACAGCTGGAGATTTGGCTTCAAAACATGCGGATACACCATTGGTAACTTTGTATGCGGAAGAGCTTGTTTCCCATGCGATTGACAAAATGCGCAAGTTTGGAATTTCTCAAATTCCAGTGATGCGAGATGGAAAATTTGCTGGAGCCATCAATGATAATCACGTGTACCAATTGTTGATGGAAAAACCTGAATTGCGTGATACGGCGATTTCAAATGTGATGGATAAAGCGTTACCAATCGTGAAAGAAGATGCTTCCATCGATAAGGTATCGAAATTGATTGATAAGGATACCCACGCTGTTTTGGTAGAGTTCAATGATGGACGTTTCCACATTGTGACGCGCCATGACTTAATCTCAGCATTGGCATAAAATGACGAGCTTCAGCGATCAAATGAATCGGAGCGTTAACCTGCTTAATGCTCCGAAAAGAATTGTGTCGTTGGTGCCTTCTCAAACGGAATTACTGTATCATTTAGGATTGGATGATGAGGTGGTTGGAATCACCAAATTTTGCATCCATCCTGATAGTTGGTTTCATTCGAAAGAGCGTGTGGGTGGGACCAAATCTGTTGACATCGAAAAGGTGAAGACGCTTCAGCCTGATCTGATTATCGGAAACAAAGAGGAAAACACGAAAGAGGATATCGAACAACTAAAAGAGATTGCTCCCGTGTGGATGAGTGATATTTATTCCCTGTCGGATGCTTTGGATATGATTCAAGGTATCGGTGAGATGGTGGGGAAGCCATCAGAAACGGATAAACTGATCTCTACCATTCGTTCGGAATTTTCGATACTTCGTGATTATTCAAAGGAACATCCATTAAACGGGAAATCGGTGGCGTATTTTATCTGGCACGATCCAGGTTTCTTGTCAGGAAAGAACACCTTTATCGATGCTATGTTGTCCGAATGTGGATGGGTAAATGCAACAAGTGAGGAGCGTTATCCAGAATGCAACGACTCGCTTCAGACTGATTTCGTTTTTTTGAGTTCTGAGCCTTATCCTTTTAAGGAGAAGCATGTAGCGGAATATCAAGAAAAATTCCCAAATGCGACCATTGTTTTGGTGGATGGTGAGAT
>JBFHGY010000191.1:0-5980 GCA_041582905.1 Crocinitomicaceae bacterium
TGAAGTCGCAACTAGATGAGAAAATCATGTCGGGGATGCAATACATCTCATACGATTTTGAAAAGTACATCTCAGAGATGCGTGATGAGAAGTTCTCGCGTGAAGTCAGCAAAGGTTTCTATCACTACGCGCAGATGTATGAAACGGATGAATTCGTAGCTGTCGTTTATATTGTGAAAGATGAATTCATGGGAGATGCCGCTCCACTATTATATCGTATGGCGACGTTTACTCACGACGGAAAGCTAATCGATAAAAAACGAATTGGTGGAAAGGAATACCTAAGTGATAACCTTTGGGAAACTACGTTTAATAAAGATCGAACAATTGATGTTAGCATTCTCGAAGCTACATATGAAAGTGATCCTGAAGATGTAGGATATTATGACAATAAAATTATCTCAACTAAGGAAGTGGGAAAGAAACGTTTCAAAGTGAATGAAACGGGCAAGATCGTCGACATGTCTCAAAATAAGGATGTTGCTAATGTTTAAGATTCTCGTTTGCTATATTCCAGTGTAGTAGATTACTCTTTTTTTTCATCAGTTTAAATCCAAAGACTTTTCCTGTTCGTATATATGGGAAAAGAGTGAATGGAAAAGAAAAAGGGTGTACCAATCGTTATATTCGCTTTCGTCTATGGTTGTGTAATAGCATTGTTTCTGATGTATCGTGCTTTCTCGTGAAGTACGATATGGGATAATGACACTTCTTCTTTCCTAATTACCCCCTTAGGAATCCAATTAGTATTTGGGAGGTATGTTGTGGAATACATCTATCTTTAGGTGAACTGTGTTGTTTATTGGGTGAACAGTAATTGAAGAGTTAAAAGTCTACTTGGAATCCAGTATTGAGTTTCCAAATTCTACGTAAAGAATCACTTTTTTTAATCGCAAAACATACAAATACATGTTAATCTTCGTGTAAATTTGCGGCGATAATTTGTGAAGAAATTCACCTATTGTGTATACTGAAATTAGATATATGACGTTTAAACTCCCATCCTCAATGATGCTTCGTGCATTAGTTCTTATCGTTATAATGGTTCCTACTATGGGGCATGCTCAATTGCATGTTCCCGTATCGTGTGGATCATCCGCCAGCCATGGAACAATAGATTGGTCTACGACGCCAACAGGATCATCCGAATTCAATTGGACTCCCGATGGGTCACTCTCGAATTCATTTACAAATATTTCAGGAACTGGGGTCGATGCTACGATTACTTTTTCTGGAGAAACGGGAACCTTCGGTGTATGGGGAACACAAACACCAAGTATTGGTTCTAATCCAACTGGAGGAGTCGAGGAATGTCTACAAATGTATACCAACGGTTTTACCAATGGGATCGCACTTACACTGGATTTTAGCACGCCGATTGGAGAAATTGCATTTGACTTGGCACACGTAAACGCTCTGCCTGGGGCGAATGGTGATATCTTCATTATTACGGGGTTGAACGAACTTGGGCAAGTGGTGTATCCAACAATTACTCCATCTGCAAATCCATCATATACCTATGATGCGTTCGGAAATATTGATGCTAATGCATCGTCAACGAACGGCGATGATGATGAAGTTGGAATTCACTTGAGTGATCCGAACCGTTTGGTGTCGTTCACTATCTTCTGGGGGAACTGTACAACATGTACACCAGTTGTGCATGGTTTGGGAATCAAGGATATCGAATTTTGTATTTCTAATGTGGATGGAGATCTACTCGGCGATCATATTGACATCGACGACGATAACGACGGGATCCCTGATTTGATTGAAACAGGTGGTTTAGATCCCTTGGCCGATGTTGATGGGGATGGCGTGCTTGCATATTTGGACGACAACGATAACGATCCAAGTGTTTTTAACGATGATGGTAGTGTTGAAATGCCGTTTGATTTTGATGGAGATAATATTCCCAATCATTTTGATTTGGATAGCGACAATGATGGTATTGCTGACATTATCGAAGCGGGAGGAGAGGATCCAACAGGTGATGGTCAAGTGGAATACCAAACAATTGGTTCTCCTGAAACAATGCTAGATACAGATTCAGATGGTTTGTCCGACGAATATGATTCGAATGTGCCTGCATTCTCTATAATAGAAGTCGAAATTGATTTGGATGAATACGAAAATGAAACAACATGGACCTTAACGGGGCCACTCGGGAATACTGTGGGGAGTGGTGGACCGTATGCAGGTGCCGACAATATTATTACATCATCAATTTATGCGTCGCAACCTGGGGCCTACGTTTTTACCATATCTGATTCTTATGGAGACGGGATAAGTCTAAACGGTGGTTCCGACGAAAACGCATCGTCAGGATATACCATTGACGTTGACGGTACCAATGTATATAACTCACCACCATCTCATAATTTTGGTTTCTTCAATACGGTTTCATTTGTGGTTTCGCCAAACGCGGGAGTGGCTGGAACAGACATCCCTTTACATAACACCGATTTGGTCGGGAATCCAGATTATTTAGATTTAGATTCGGATAATGATGGAATAGGAGATAACATTGAGTTGAACTTAGGAGATGTTTCTGCTGACTTGGATGGAGGAAACAAGCTCGATGGGATGGTAGGTAATGGATCCATTATTGATATGAATGGGAACGGTTGGTCGGATCCAGATGAAGGACCAGATGCTCGAGTAGATTCCGATGGAGATGGTCTTTTCGATATGCTTGAGAATGATTCCGATAATGATGGAATTCGAGATTTTCTCGAAGGAGTGTGTACATTCTGTCCTGCTTTCGGAAATGAAGCGACGATAGATAGTGATGGAGATGGGTTTAGTGATCAATACGAAAACCTCACGGCGACAAACGCTAATGGTGGGAATAATCAAGGTTTGACACCAAACGATCATGAGGCTGATGGAACACCGGATTATTTAGATTTGGATACGGATAATGACGGTGGATTCGATTGGACTGAAGGGTACGATGTAAATGGCGACGGAATTGCCGCTCCTGAGTTTCAAGCTACGGCTGTTAGTTATGCACAGGCAGGAGGATCACCTTCGAACTATCCAATTACCAATTCGGATACTGACGTTGTGCCTGATTTTGCTGATAACCAACCTCTCACTCAAGGATACGTGGAGTCAACACGACCGCCATTTTTCACGGCATCTTCAATGGCTTGGGTTGATGAAGATTCCGACGGAATTGTGGATTTGTTAGATGGGAACATTCTCGGCAATACATACGGTCAATATGCACCTCTTCCGAATACAGATGGAATTTTGGATCGTGACTGGAGAGATGTGAATACGGTTGTTATTCTTCCAATCGAGTTGCTTACGTTTACCGCTGTTCCTGTCGGTGAAGAAGTTGTGTTGGATTGGGAAACAGCTACCGAGAAAGATGTAGACTATTTTGTGCTTGAGCGATCAAAAGATGTAACATCATGGGAAGAAATTGCTGTGGTTGATGCCATCGGGAACAGTACATCACTCTCAACTTACCAGTGGATTGATCGTTACCCTTTAGTGGGTGTGTCTTATTATCGATTGAAAGTAATTGACATGAACTATTCAACTGCATACTCACACATCGAAGTGATAAATCGATCAGATGTTCATCACGCGTTGGTGTATCCAAATCCCGCTGAAAGCATCGTGACACTTCAAGCTGATTTCGAAGAAGGTTCGTTGGTTAGTATTGTTTCAACAACAGGAGCAGTAGTGGCGTCAAAGGTTGTTTCATCTTCAAAAAATACGCTATCGTTTAATATAGAGGCGCTTAGTTCGGGGTGTTACTACTTCGAGTTTACAACGGATTCGGGTAAACGATTTACTGAAAAGTTGATTGTTTACTGAGGACGCGGATTTAGGATGCATCTTTGAATCGCATGAGCGATCGTGCGTAGCCTGCAATTATTAGCAATTCTGCTATAACCAAATTGGGAATCCAGCTGATATATGCAAGTAAGGTGTACGTTTCTTTTGGACCGAGTTGTAACTCAAAAACATCGAATAAATAGCCGTAAAAACGAAGTGTAACAGCCGATAAAGTAAGTGCGTAGCTCCGAATGTTCCATTTAGCATGAGCAAGGAAGTCTCCTTTTTTTACTTTCCAATACGATAGGAAAGTGGTCGAGATCCACAAGATCGATAGCAAAACGAAGCTTGTTTGAGCAATTCTTCCTCCATTCGCATAAAAAGACATCACCAGTGCGGCGGGACCGCTGATTAAAAGAACGGTGACCACATAGGCATAGCCCATTGCTTTGTGCCATGTTGGATGCTTCCGCAGGATCCACTTGTTGAATTGAAGTAAGCCAGAGATGATGACAATTGGACTCGAAAAGACGTGAACATAAAAACTGATTCGCCAGAGATCAATATGATAAATCCATTGTTTGGTACCTAAAAACTCAACATTCGGTTCGAAATGAATGTAGGGCAGCGACAGTAATATCAATAAATAGGAGGCGTAGGCGATCGCAAGGAAAGCCGCGCTGTTGATAAATTGATACAGAAGTGATGTAAAGCGTGTCATGCTTATGGATACATGCGCATGTAAATTGGATTGCCTTCCCAAAAGAGAGAGGCTTCATATTCTCCTTGTTGAACTTTGTAGCTCATTTTTGGTTTCGGGAGGATTTTGTTGGGTTCCCAAGCGACGGTCACAACATCGTCTTCCATCGACCAGGTTCCCTGAATCTCTTTCATTTGCTTTTTGCTGCGCTCTATTTCACTGTCGTTGGACCAATATCCGCCTGGATAATACGAGAAAATAACGAGTCCATCTTGTTTAAATGAGTATTCACCTAGACTGTCATACGCATCTGAAAAATGATAATGCAATGTTTCAAACGTGATTGTTGGATTTTCACTCCATTCAATTTTCTCTTTGGTTTTGACGCGCTTCAATTCAAATGACTTCGGAGAGATAATGCCACTATTTGAAGTCCAAACCCCTTCTGGCTCTGATTCTTCTCCCATAAAAACGAGTTCAAATACACCATCAAACTCATGGTCTCCCGGTTCTGCCATGTATACTTTGATGGAATCACCACTTCGCTCCACTCTTCCGCTCAAATTTCGCTGAAGTCCTTTGTGAATGTTGTACCCGACAACATTGGTTTTACTTACGTAATTGAGAATGATGCGAATGTCGCTCCCTCCGAAATCACCGACATACATTCCTTTTAATGTTTCGTAATTAAAAAGATCCTCCTCAGGAATCTCAGCGTGAATTTCTTCAATCTCTACAACGTCCTTTGTGATGGTCTCTGAATCTTGGCAGGCGAATAAAAAGGCTATCCCCGAGAAAATAACTGCGAGTCGAAACATAGTTTTCAAGTTAGTGTTGTACTAATCTACGAAGAAATTTACGGATTCAATCAAGACAAACTTTCAATAACTTCCTTGTAACCGGCAATGTGAAGCGAATCCACCGAATCCAGCACCGCGTAGCAGCACCGCAGGTAATCTAATAATCCAATTAATCAACGATACATGACTTTACTCAAATGCCTCAAGAGCGGCTTTCAAATAGAACTTGTCGATTTTTCGCGGAACGAGATAATCTGGCTCGATCAATAGATCAGGAGTTTTGATGTCCGCAGGATTGGTCGAATCGGGGAGGTGAGAATAGAACGTGTTTGGATTGACCAATAGTCGGAACTTCGAGTGGGGAAGCACGGCAACAAGTGTTCCAGCATTCCCTTTGTAAAAACTTCCTCCTGCAGGTCTTCCCACCAATTTTGCATCGCGTAAAGTCTTTAAATGACAGGCCAAAATCGAAGCAGAAGAAAAGGTGGATTCATCGGTGATCACAACAATTTCACCATCAAAGACCAAATCGTCGTCGATAGAGTTAGTACGAACAATACCATCATCAAACACGTTCATCCATTTTTGCAGTCGTTGAACTCGACTCATCCATTTATGTCTACGGTAATCGACATTGCGCTTCTTCAGATGTGTTGTTTCGAAGAACTTTTTTGGTTTCTCTACA
>JBFHGY010000192.1:0-5977 GCA_041582905.1 Crocinitomicaceae bacterium
ACTGTATTGAACCGTTGTGGAAACAACAATCAGAAAGTGGTAATCTGTCACGTTCCTCATGGAAATTCAGGAAACCCACAAACGATTTGTATTAGTCCAAATGCATTGAATCCACACTTGTCTACCTTGTGGGATCTTCACGGTGGAGATTACTGTGGGCCATGTCAGGAGTCAAATGCGTTGACGCTTGGAGGAACAAACGAAGGAGATAACACGTTCATTCGTGCGGGAATCAATACGAACGATGAAACGATCGAATTGTCTTACCGTATCGGATACGATTCTCCAGTTCGCGTAGAGGTGTATGACATGTCAGGAACATTGATTGATGTGGTTCACTCAGCGCAAGCAAATGAAGGTGAGTTGTATGAGGTGAAAGTAGCTTCTGATAAAGTATCTTCAGGTGTGTATATCTATCAGTTCATCACGAACAATGAGAAGCACATTGATAAACTGCAAATCATTAAATAAGAAGAGTTAACTCATCTTTGAGATGAATAGTATGAACCCGATCAATTCCGATAGCTATCGGAATGGTCGGGTTTTTTCTTTTATAAATTGACGGTACATTTGGATCATGAAGAAAACGGGAGCGTACTTTTGGGCGGGGTTGGATATCCTCACATTCATGAGGAATCTTCTGTACATTACGACTACTTTAAATCTTGGTTTTTCGGGTTTGTCGTCAGAAGGAATTTTTAATGTGGTCACCCGAGACTTACTCTTGATTTCTCTTCTTTTTTCAGCCTTTTTTACAGTTAGACAAAAGAAGTTGGGAGCGTGGATTTATTGGGGACAGCTGCCGGTGCGCTATTACTTCTATCTGTTTTCATTTTCGTCATTACGCGATTTACCATTCCTAGAGATGTTCGAGAATGGACCTGAAATCATATTCTGGCTGCTTGTCACGTTTGAGTTACTAAGAATCGCTTATACCGTGCGGTATTTTCATGAATTCTACCCAGTGACAAAGAAACGGAAGTCTTCGGCCGAACTGTTGGATGCTTAGAGTCAGTTTTTCGAGTTTACTTCGATCGAGCAATCCTCATGCGCTTTCCTTTGATTTTCTCGCCTTTAACTCTACGCAAGACCTGACCGACTTTATTTCGCTGAATCGCCACGTAGGATGAATGATCTTTTACCTCGATCAATCCGATTTCCTTTCCTTTTAGTCCGCCAATTTTCGAAAAGAAGCCAACGATGTCAATCTTCCCGATTTTCTCTTTCTTTCCTCCGCTGATGTAGATCGTTTCGTAAACAGGGGGTAGGATCTCTTGCGGTACGATCGAGTAAAACTCGGCAGGTTCCATGATGTACTCGGGGAGTTGTCGATCTTCCGAGGTAATCAAATAAGAACAGCCTGTCGCTTCCATGCGTGCTGTTCGTCCTTTTCGGTGAGTAAAGGCTTCCAAACTTGACGGATATTGAAAATGAACAACGTGTTTCACTTCGGGAATGTCTAATCCGCGCGATCCGAGATCCGTACACACAATCGTATTGGCACTGCCGTTGGTAAATTTGATTAGTTCACGTTCTCTCGTTTCTTGATCCAATCCTCCGTGATAAATCGCGCAGACAATACCGCAGTCTTCTAGGTAGTCCGCCAAATCGTCGCAGACTTCTCGATAATTCACAAAAATCATGTTGCGCTCACGCCCAAAGGAATGAATGAGTTGCTCAAGGGTTTCGTGAAGCTCTCCATCTGAGTGAACACCGTACTCGGTTAGTTTTAATTCTGTGTCGTTTTTGATGTGATCGATTGTCGTCAGCTGGCGAAAACGAATGAAATCAGGAAAAGATTCAATTCGGGTGGCTGAGGTCAAAAAGTGCTGCTTGATGGGAGAACATTCTTTGTAAATAGTATGAATATCCTCTGTAAATCCAAATTCGAGACACTTGTCGAATTCATCTACAATGAAGAAGTCTACAGAGGTAAGATCGACGTGTTCTCGATGGATGTGATCGGTTAATCGTCCCGGTGTAGCAATGATCACTGTTGGCGTTTCGCGTAAGCTATTTCTCTCAGTTCGCATTGGGTGACCTCCGTAGCAAGTTGTCACTTTTAGTCCTGTTTTTAGTGATTTAAACACTTTTTCAATCTGCAAACACAATTCCCGAGTAGGAGAGAGAATGACTGCCTGGACAGTTCCTTCATCTTTTGGGTTGAGTTCGTGAAGCATGGAGAGCAAGAAAGCGAGTGTTTTTCCGGATCCAGTTTTTGAAAGCACAATCAGATCATTCCCGTTGCTGAATTCGGAGATACTTTCTTGCTGAATATCGAGAAGTTGGTCGAATCCAGCTGATCTTAATGCGTTTGAGATGATTTTTTTCATGATTGATACTATTTGTAGGTTGAGCGGAGTCGAAGTCTGCGCAGTCCAGAAATAAAAATGTCCTCCCAGCTGAATTATATTATTAACACAACAATTCAGCCAGAAGGACAAAGATATATAACCTATGCTCGATTCCGTCGAGTAGGCGATATGTTTTATAGCATTTCGATCACGCCTGCAGCACCTTGTCCGGTTCCTACACACATGGTCACAATACCGTATTTCTCATTTCGACGTTTCAATTCGTTCATGATTTGAACAGACAATTTTGCTCCGGTACATCCGAGTGGGTGACCAAGGGCGATTGCTCCACCATTCACATTCACGATATCAGGATTCAATCCAGCTTCGCGAATAACTGCCAATGATTGTGAAGCGAATGCTTCGTTCAATTCGAACAAGTTGATGTCATTTAATGTTAAACCTGCTTGTTTGATCGCTTTTGGAATAGCATCCACAGGTCCGATTCCCATAATTCTTGGCTCTACACCAACAACAGAGTACGAAGCCAAGCGCGCAACAGGCTCAAGATTCAATTCTTTTACCATGTCTTCTGACATAACCAAACAGAATGCTGCTCCGTCAGATGTTTGTGATGCGTTTCCGGCTGTAACTGATCCGTCTGCAGCAAACACAGGGCGCAAACGAGCCAAACCTTCTACTGTACTGGCGCGTGGTCCTTCGTCTGTGTCTACAACGTAGTTTTTTACTTGACGCTTTTCATTCTCATCCAAGAAGATATGCTCAACGTTTACAGGAACGATTTCATCTTTGAATTTTCCGTTTTTGATTGCTTCGATCGCTTTCGCGTGTGATTTAACAGCGAATTCATCTTGCTCCTCACGAGAAACTCCGTATTGATTCGCTACGGCTTCAGCAGTCAATCCCATTCCCCAGTACCATGTAGGGTTTTCTTTTGCTACTTTGGCGTTTGGAACAATTCTCCATCCTCCCATTGCCATTACCGACATAGATTCAACACCACCAGCGATGATACAATCGGCCATTCCTGCTTCGATTTTTGCGGATGCCATTGCGATTGTTTCCAATCCAGATGAACAATAACGGTTTACGGTAACTCCAGGAACTTTGTCTGTGTTCAATCCCATCAATGAGATCATACGTCCAACGTTCAATCCTTGCTCTGCTTCCGGAGTGGCGTTTCCGACCATTACGTCGTCAATACGCTCTTTGTCCAATTGCGGAACTTGCTCCATGATGTGTTTGATGACATCTGCAGCTAAATCATCAGGACGGTAAAATCTGAATCCACCACGTCCGGCTTTTCCGACTGCCGTTCTGTATCCTGTTACTATATATGCTCTTTTCATTTTTTTATTTTTTATTGGTTGATTCGGGGGCTGAGCGAAGTCGAAGCCCGCATTTCGAATACCTTGATTTCGACTCCGCTCAATCATCGGTATCTGAAACCTTTCAGTCCCAACTTGGTTGGGGCTTCAACCTAATTTCTCAATATTTTCCCTTTTTTCACCATGCTCTCCAAACGTTCCAGTGTTTTCTTTTCAGCACACAACTCTAAGAACTTTTTACGCTCTAAGTCGAGTAGGTATTGTTCAGAAACCACAGTATTATCGGAAAGATCTCCACCACACAGAACGAATCCGAGTTTTTGTGAGATCAAGCTGTCGTGATCAGAAATGTATTTTCCAGAAAGCATTGAGTGAGCTCCCACGTATACGATTCCAAGTCCTTCTTGACCAACAACAGTGATGTTCTTCTCACGTTTTGGAGCCACATAACCAGCTTCGGCCATAAGAACAGCTGCTTCCTTCGCACGCGTTAATTGGTGCTCACGGCTCACAACTACTTCATCAATTCCTTCACGAAGGTATCCAAGATCGAATGCTTCATAAGCTGATGTCGATACTTGTGCCTGACCAATCGTTAAGAAACGCTCTCTCAAACGGTTGATTTTGATGTCTCCAGAGTGAAGTTCCTCTGAAAGTCGCTTCGCGAATTCCTTCGTTCCACCTCCGCCAGGGATCAATCCTACACCGAACTCAACAAGTCCCATGTACAATTCAGCGTGAGCAACAACTTTATCTGCATGCATCGAGATCTCACATCCTCCACCGAGTGCCATGTTGTGTGGCGCGATAACAACAGGGATGTTTGAGTAACGAATTCTCATCGTTGTATCTTGGAATGCTTTTACCGCAAAGTTCAATTCATCGAAGTCCTGCTCGATGGCCATCATGAAGATCATTCCAACGTTTGCTCCAGCGGAGAAGTTTTGACCGTTGTTTGAGATCACTAATCCACGGTAATCTTTTTCAGCAATATCGATTGCTTTGTTGATTCCTTCGATTACTCCACCGCCAATCGTGTTCATTTTTGTGTGGAACTCAAGGTTCAGGATTCCGTCCCCAAGATCAACAAGCGTAGTGTCTGAGTTACCCCAAACTTTATTCTCTTCACGAAGTGCTTCCAAAATTACCATGTCTTCCGTTCCAGGAATTGTTTGGTAAGATTTCGTAGTCACGTCATAATAACGTTTCGTTCCTTTTTCAACTTGATAGAAAGAAGTGGTTCCTGCCGCTTTCATTTCAGAAACCCATGCAGCTACTTCTTTGTTGTTGTCGGCGATCAATTTTAATCCTTGATCCAATCCGAGGATATCCCATGTTTCGAATGGTCCAAGTTCCCACCCGAATCCAGCCTTCAAGGCATCATCAATCTTGTAAAGATCGTCCGTGATTTCAGGGAGTCTGTTGGAAACGTAGGCAAACAATCCTCCGAAAATTTTACGGTAGAATTCACCTGCTTTATCCATTCCCATCAACAACATTTTTGTGCGTTGTTTTAGGTCATCGATAGGTTTTGTCATTTCCAAGGTTGGGAAACTTACTCTTTCTTTTGGAGTGTACTCCAAAGTGTTTAAATCAAGAGATAGAATTTGGCTTGCACCATTTTCATCTTTGATTTTTTTGTAGAATCCTTGCTTTGTTTTTGATCCGAGCCAGTTGTTTTCAACCATCTTTGAGATGTATTCTGGCAACTCGAACAAATGCTTTTCTTCGTCGTCTGGACAATTGGCTTTTAAACCATTCGCCACGTGAACAAGCGTATCCAATCCAACTACGTCACATGTACGGAACGTTGCTGATTTAGGTCGACCCATCACTGGTCCTGTCAATTTATCTACTTCGTCAACTGACAATCCCATTTCTTTAACAGCGTGGAAGAGGGACATGATTGAGTAGACACCAACACGGTTCGCGATGAACGCAGGAGTGTCTTTACACAATACCGTTTTCTTTCCAAGGTAACGCTGACCGTAATCCATCAAGAAATCTACTACTTCAGGAGAAGTTGATGGTGTTGGGATAATCTCCAACAATTGAAGGTAACGTGGAGGGTTGAAGAAGTGTGATCCACAGAAGTGAGCCTTGAAGTCATCACTACGTCCTTCCAACATCATGTGAATTGGAATTCCAGATGTGTTAGTTGTAATCAAGGTTCCTGGCTTGCGGAACTTCTCTACGTTCTCAAATACTTGTTGCTTGATGTCTAAACGCTCAATAACAACTTCAATGATCCAATCGCAATCAGCAATTTTTGACATGTCGTCATCAAAGTTTCCAGTTTCAATTCTGGAAGCGAAGGACTTGCGATAAATTGGA
>JBFHGY010000193.1:0-5950 GCA_041582905.1 Crocinitomicaceae bacterium
AATGTCTATGTTTTTCAAGAAATTTCCAAAGAGGAAAATGACCAAGCTTTCACAGATGAAGATTAAAATTCCAGCATTTAAAACCAGGTATTTTCGTTCATTCGTGTCAGCCCCAAGTAGTTCAAAAAAGTAGGTGATCGAATAGAAAATGATGGTACCATTCGAGATGAAAATCCCCAAGCTGTTGAAATCCTGGAGGGATTCGTTCCAAATGGAGTCGATCACTAACGAGCACGACACAATTCCTGAAATAGTCAATATCCATTTCTTTTTCAGTTTACTTTCCGTAGCACTCCAAAAAAATGCAGAGAAGGCCATGAACTCGAACAGCGAGTAGATGTGTAAAATGGTTAGATTGTTCATTTCAAAGTACCAGAGAATGGTTGCAATACCCTGTGAAATGAAACTTCCAACGACATAAATGGCAATCACTTTCCACTGAAGTTCGTTTTTTTTAAACTTCAACGACGTTAGAATACTTAGAATTCCAAGTAGCAATAACGTCACTGCATTAAAAGTCATTAGATATTTCATAGAGAAATATTCCGACTACTTCTTGCATGTTGGTGGGCACGGAGTAACAAAATCATAAATTTTACTTTTTCCGTCAATTGACTTAATTGAGTTTCCATTCGCATCCACACCGGTAAGGTATAGCCTCATTTCTGATGTGTTTACATGGCCATTATATTCTCCGTAGTGTGTAACTCCAATGTGCGCTCTGACCTTTTTGGAACCCGCTAAAGCTTCTAGCAATAAGGACATCAAGTCATCGTACGGTATGTCGAAGTACTCAGGCAATATGATCGACCCCAACATCTCATTTTGTGCTAATCGTGCTCCTTTCCACTCAGATGTCGCTGAGTAATATTCGTTTTCTGGAACTTCATTAACAAGTGGCGTATTGATTGTTTGTTCTTCGTTTTTCATGTGGTTTGATTTAAGTGTGTTTGTGAATTGTACAATATTGATAATCAAAGTTAACTGAAGATGAGTGCTTCCGCATGAGTACTTTAACGCCTTTCACAAAACAGGTATTTATACGTGTTGAAAGAAAGTGGTTGTACGGATAAAGCGTTGGTTTCACTAGAAGGTTCGATGGTGCAAAGAAGAGATTTCTTTTTCTTCGGTACTGCGTTTTTCGCAACACTTCGCTATCTTCGTCAAAAAGCATAAAATGGAATTGATCATCACTCAAACCAATGGCGTTTGCCATATCAAATTGAACCGACCTTCAGTCTTTAATTCGTTTAATCAAGCAATGGCATTTGATATGCAGCGCACACTAGATGAATGCGAAAAGAACCCAGAAGTTCGCGCAATTGTCATTACGGGAGAGGGAAAAGCATTTTGTGCAGGCCAGGATTTAGCCGAAGCAACAGATCCGAACGGACCCGAGTTAGAGTCAATTGTTCGTGAACATTACAATCCAATTATTGAGCGCATTCGGAACATTGAAAAACCGGTAATTGCTGCGGTTAATGGTGTGGCAGCAGGTGCAGGAGCGAACATTGCGTTGGCGTGCGACATTACCTTTGCAACGGAAAGCGCGAGTTTCATTCAGGCATTTTCGAAAATTGGCTTAATTCCAGATTCTGCAGGAACATTTTTCTTGCCGCGCATCATCGGAATGCAAAAGGCATTGGCGTTGATGTTTACAGGTGATAAAGTCTCAGCAAAAGAAGCAGAGGAGATGAACATGATCTACAAAGCAGTAAGCGACGAGACATTCTATGATGAAGTAACAGCATTTGCTGAAAAATTAGCGAAGATGCCAACACGCGGACTTGGACTCACGAAAAAAGCAGTGAATCAATCGTGGACAAACACCTTGACAGAACAGTTGAAGGTGGAAGAAATCCTACAGACAGAAGCAGGTCGCACCCACGATTTCCAGGAGGGAGTAAATGCTTTCATGGAGAAACGTAAACCAGAGTTTAAGGGAGAGTAAGCGCAGCTTAAGCTTACGACCGACGGAGTCAGCAGCGTAGCTAACACTGAACCTGAGCCCACGCGGGAGATGTGGTGAGGGACGGTTGTATTTATTAATACAAGGAGTGATCCGTTTCATTATATATGATATCGAAGCCCTTCAGTCCTAAATATTAACTACCTTCGTTTTGTTTATGAATTTTCTTATGTTTATTTTACCCGTTGAGATATGAAATCAGTTATTCTGCTATTATTAATAGCAACACCTTTCCTTGCAACTGCTCAAACAGAGAATGAAAAATCGGAAAAAGATAAACAGAAGGAACGGAGGAAAGCGCAAAATGAAGCATTTAAAAAGCAAAAGGAATATAGAGCAAATAATTTTCCTGACAGCCTATATCTTAATGCTACAGTATTAGTTCTTACAGAGGAAGAAAAAAACGTTGATAAGTATCAAAAAAAGTATAATAAAATTTTTGACGGTAATATAAAAGTAGTTTGTGCTTCTGTTTTCAAGGAATCGGACTACCCTATTGAGGAATACCCGTTCATTATTATTCCAACAATTAGAAAGAACATGAAAGCAGCAACCGTCAGTAATTATGGTTATTTTATTATTACTGGAAAAGATAGGGTGACAGGAAAAAAATATGTGCAAAGCAACCTTAAAGCAAACGGTGAACTATACTACGTCCGTACCTGGATAAGACAATGGAACGCTAAAGCGAATGGTGAAAAGGCTCCAATCTTTGGGTACTAATGGAAATAAGAATTCCTATATCGATTTTTGTTATCTTATGAAGAATATTATCATCTTTTTCTGTCTTATCTCGTTTTCATTCAATTCAAACTCTCAGGTGATTATTGACACCTTGAAAGTTGACACTTTAGATTTAAAAGTAAACAACATTGAAGCGTTAAGAAACCCAAAAAAGAAGACAATCCTCTATAAAACTTATGAAGATTACGTGAATGATCATGGCCAGGAGATAGGAATGTTCAAGGATTATGAGAAGGAATACCTTCAATCCCCCCTCGACTTTATTTGCTACACTTATAATGACAGTGGGGTAAGGCTTACTGTTAAATATAGGCTTATCGAATATTGGGGGTTTACAATAGGAGATGACTTATTTAGAATACATAAAGATTACCCATGTTATGTGTATGACATCGGAAAGGTTGTATATTACGAATCTGGAACGGCTAAATTAAACTCCTTGTGTGGTGATATAGCTTGGACTTATAACCTGAATAGTGTAGCTCAATTCTCACTAGATTTAGAATCAAAAATTGTCGGAGCGAGAAAATCAACAAGATTTTCTATTGGGCGACGTGATTTATTAGAGTTTTGTCGTTGTATTAATGACGGCGTGCAAATGGTGAATTCGCGAAAAATGATGAAAAAAAGTAATAATGAAAGAGCCAACGCCTGGATTGATTCCAATCGTAATTGTATTAAGTACAACTAGCATTTCATCGGAAGGTAAATTTCCAAAGTTCAGACATAATAAAACGCCTCAATTCCCAAAGCGTTTTTAATATTAGGTTAAATGAATCTAACTTTTTAACTAATGAGAATTTATTCCTTCACAAACTTAGTCCGGTACATTGAACGCGTCGAACCCGAAAGCTATCTGATGGAGCCGAAGTGAGACACAACAAATACCACTTGATCCAGACAAGGTAAAACAGTTTTAGAAGCTGTTTCCAGCTCTCCGCTATATCTCCGACATTCGTCATTGGACGAATCATCGGAGGATGCCGCTGCGATCTGGGCTAGGAGATTTTGGGAAATTTCTCATTTATTTCATCAACACATTCATTACATTTGAGGTATGGAAAAAATGACGGTAGGCGTTCTTGGCGCGGGAACAATGGGTTCAGGAATTGTGCAAGTAGCAGCACAAAATGGACATCGCGTAGTGTTGGTAGATCTCAACGAGCAAATCTTGATGAAGTCAAAGGAACAATTGGCGAAAATCATGAATCGTTTGGTAGAGAAGGAGAAGATTACAGCGGAAGAAGCCGCAGCCACTCAAGAACGCATTACATACAGTCAGGATGTACACGATTTCAAAGATGCGGGACTGGTCATTGAAGCCATTATCGAGGATTTGAAAATCAAAAAAGACGTGTTCGCCAAGTTGGAGCAAATTGTTTCAAAAGAATGTGTACTCGCATCGAATACCTCTTCCTTATCCATCGCGTCCATCGCTGCTGCAGTGGAACGTTCTGAGCGCATGATTGGAATTCACTTCTTCAATCCAGCACCTTTGATGCCTTTGGTAGAAATTATCCCAGCGGTTCAAACATCAGAAGAAACATTAGAGAATACCACAAAATTGATTGACAGCTGGAAGAAAGTGACCGTTTCATGTAAAGATACGCCCGGCTTTATTGTCAATCGTGTGGCTCGACCATTTTACGGAGAGGCATTGCGCATTTATGAAGAAGGAGTAGCTGATTTTGCTACGATCGATTGGGCAATGACGGAAATCGGAGGGTTCAGAATGGGGCCATTCACCTTGATGGATTACATCGGGAACGATGTCAATTACACGGTGACAGAGACGGTTTTTGCTGCTTTCTATTACGATCCACGTTACAAGCCTTCGTTTACACAGAAGCGTCATTCCGAAGCGGGATACTTTGGTAGAAAATCAGGTAGAGGATATTACAATTACGCGGAAGGTGTTGAGAAACCACAACCAAACGAAGATCGTGCATTGGGTACAGCTATTTTTGAACGAATTCTGGTGATGTTGATCAATGAAGCTGTAGATGCCTTGTTCCTCAATATTGCTTCCAAAGAATCGATTGATCTCGCCATGACCAAAGGAGTAAACTATCCAAAAGGATTGCTTTCTTGGGCAGACGAAATCGGATTAGACCTTGTTCTCGAGAAACTTCAATCCATGTACGAAGAGTACGGAGAAGATCGTTATCGACCTAGTCCATTGTTGCGTAGAATGGTGAGAGAGGGAAAAACATTTTTCTTGTAAAAGAGAAGGGTGAGCAGAGTCGAACCCGTCGTGGTTCACATGGTTTCGCGAGTTCCAGAAATGTCAGCATCCATTGTCTGAGCGGAGCCACTGCATAACAGTAAGAAATGGAAATGTAGCATTCGGTGTCTGAGCGGAGCCGAAGACACACCATGTATACATTTTCCATTCAGCTTGAACCATTTACCGTTCGAATCTGTATCTTTAGGTAAAACCTACAATCATGAAGTCAATTTATTTTGCTGCAGTCCTACTCCTCGTTGCTTCGTGCGGAGAACCAACCGAAGTGATTAACACTATCAAAAAACAGCAGCGTGTCGATGTGCAACTATCGGAATCGGACCTTTTTGAAACGAGTAAGATTTTTGCATTCCTTCAAAACGATGTCAAGTTCATTGAAGAAGCAAACAAGCTCTACTTGAATGGTTTGGATGCGTTTAAAAACAAGAGAAATCTGGATAGTGCCGATTATTACTTGCGCCAATCGATTTTGAAAGAACCATCGGGAAAGGCGTACTATGAATTGGGGAACGTCTACATGAATAAAAAGGAATATGATAAGGCGCTGAACGCATACAACCTAGCTGAAAACTTGAACTTTCAACCATTTTCGAAGATTTTGTACAATAAATCGTGCGTGTATTCTTTGCAAAAAGATGTAGAGTTGTCGGGGCGTTACTTGGAATATGCGCTTCAAGCGGGATACAACAATCTAGATCATATTGATCAAGACGCTGACCTGGCAGAGTTGAGAAAATCGGAGCATTTTAAGCCCGCTTTGGAAAAAGGGGTGCGTGGAATGGCCAACGCTAAAAATCTCTTTTGGCTTCAGTTTAAAAAGTTATTTCCGAAATATTCTTTCCCGCACAAAGTGAAGTCGCAACTAGATGAGAAAATCATGTCGGGGATGCAATACATCTCATACGATTTTGAAAAGTACATCTCAGAGATGCGTGATGAGAAGTTCTCGCGTGAAGTCAGCAAAGGTTTCTATCACTACGCGCAGATGTATG
>JBFHGY010000194.1:0-5950 GCA_041582905.1 Crocinitomicaceae bacterium
TACTATCGTTTGCATCATCCAAATTATAGGGATTTACCTCCATGGATGGATGGCTGTACACAGCTTGGCTCTCAGTCGAGTTTTTCGATTCGTTACCCACGGAATGAAGCGAAAATTAGTCTTTCTCGGGACCTCAACGGAATTTCTGGCGAGGTGATTTTCGAAGCGTATGCGAGGAACAAGTCGACTGTTTTGTATTGGCATTTGGATGATCAATACTTGGGAACCACAACCACTTTTCATCAGATGAACTGCTCACCCGGTCCAGGAAAGCATCAAGTAACCGCCATTGATGAATTGGGCGCGACTCAAACGGTGTTTTTCGAAGTGATTTGATTATTCTTCCAACACCGCGAAGCAGCACCGAAGGTAATCCAATAATCAGAAAATCACCTTCACGCCAATTCCAGGGTCGATGGATCCCCAAATTCCGCCTGAAGTATTCACTTCCAAAAATGGTTTTGCGTCCAAACTAAAGGCGATGGGAAGTGTTTGCGGTTTGTATTCGATTCCAATGATTCCGTCTACACCCAAACCGATTCCACGTCCATAATACGGTCTGTTCCAAACAGGATTGGATCGCTCAAAAACGGGATTGCTTGTCTCGAAGGTGAAGTGTCCTCCAGCTCCGTAGAACCAGTGAAATCCGGGGCGATCAATGAAAGGAACATACTTTTCGTACAAAGCGGTGGTGGTTATTCCGTGATGCCAAACACCGAGAATTCCTTCTATGGCTTGTCCGTTACCGATGAAGCCTTTGAGTGTAGCGCCAGAGGTAACGCCAAAACGAAGGCCAGCCGCCATGTACGTTTTTGACATGACAGCCGGACCAGAAAGTGTGTTTTGACCGATGGTGGAAAAAGAAATAATGCAAAGGAAGATGACAATAAGGGAAGAGGTTTTCATTGTGTCTTTTATTCTGTTTTTGTGATGATCGAACTCGGTTTAGTAGTCAGTGGAAACAACATCGTCATTTCCCTCGGCTAGTTCCCAGAGCTTATTCAGTTTTGGGGCGAGAACGATTTCCGTTCTACGGTTCAATTGAAGGTTTTTATCGCTGATATTTGAAGCAATGGGCATGGTAGCACCACGTCCTGCTGGAATAATGCGTTTTGGCTCAATTCCATTTTCGATGAAGATGCGTGTCACGCTTGTGGCACGATGCACACTCAAGTCCCAGTTGTCTTCATATTTTGCAGTATGAATAGGAATGGAGTCTGTGTGTCCTTCAACCATGATTTCAAGTTCACTACGCGACAATACATCTGCGAGCATTTGAATGGCTTCTTCTCCGCGCTCATTTACCTGATCGCTACCTGATTTAAAGAGCAATTTGTCACTCAATGAAACGTATAATTTCCCTTCGCGAACATCGATTTCCAATTCGCTCGGTGTGAAACATTTTAAAGCGCTACACACTTCATTATGCAAAGATTGAAGCGCATCTCGTTGATCACTCACGATGGCTTGCAACTCTCGAAATTCCTCTTCACGCTCTTGGTCTTCTTGCTGAATGTTGGCGAGTTCTTCTTCGTTCGCCTTCAAACGTTGATGAAGTGAGTCGTTTTTGCTTTCTAATGAATTGTTTTGGGCTTTTGCCGTAGAAAGCTCTCGATGCAAGTTTTGATTTGTTTTTTCGACCGATGACTTTTGACTGATGATTTCCTCATACTTCTTTGAACTCACACACGCGGTGGAAGCAAGAAGGGTTGAAATGGGAAGGATGTACTTAATTAGGTAATTCATGATGTTCAGTTTTAAGGTTATTCTTCACTTATCTGATGTGGGAAACGATGGCTTTTTGTAAAACCGCGCCAATTCGATTTTTTGAGTTGATGTTTTTATCAATGTATTCGTAGATATCACGCTTCATCACACGAGCGGTGACTTCAGGGTTCTGGGCAGCACTTACCACGATAATTTTACATTTCGGGCAATGTTTTTCCACTTCGTCGATTACATTTTCGCCGTTTAAGATATCCGCTTCCTTTTCGGTGATTAAGGTATAATCCAGAATCATGATATCGGTGAGATCATCCAATTGCTCAATGGCTTCGTGTGCCGTAAGAAAGGAATCAATCTCGAAGGTATGTTCTTTGAAAAGAACGCTCTCGCAAATCGTTTCGACGTACTTTGTTAATGCTTTGTTGTAATAGAGATCATCTTCAACGATGACTATTTTTATGTTTTTTCGATGTGTCATGTGCAATTTGTATTGGTGTTGCTACATGAACTACGAAAGCTATGCCGATAAAAATAACCTACTGATAGTTAGTGAGTTGACGAAGTGTCTAGTCAGAGATATGCTTCAGATTGAAATTGGCTTTTTCAAATTGAAAATCATTCTTGCTCTTCTTTGGCTTCTTTCATCAAACGATAAACAGTTGTTTGTCCAATATCCAACGCATCAGCAACTTGCTTTGTGTTGTTATTGAATCGTTTCAGGTAAATTTTGACGATCTCCTGATTGAACTGGCGCAAGGTTTTGTCTTCATCACGCATGATCGAGGACACTACGTCGTCACCATTCGGGAAGTTGAAGTCATCTGCTGTTATCTCTGCTCCAGACGACATTACAGCCGACAATTCAATCACCGATTTCAACTCACGGATATTTCCCGGGAAAGGATAACTCAACAGGCTTCGCTGAGCGGATTTATCGAGTGATTTGGTTTCCATTTTGTTTTCCTCGCAGAATCGATCCAAGAAATGACGAGAGAGGAGGAGCACATCTTTGTCGCGCTCACGCAATGGTGGAAGGTGAATGGGAAGTCCAAACAATCGGTAAAAAAGATCTTCACGGAAATTGTTGTCTTGTACTTCTTTTTTGAGGTCACGGTTCGTCGCAGCGATAATGCGCACGTCAATTTTTTGCGGTTCATTGCTTCCTACGCGCACCACTTCACGTTCCTGTAAAACTCGAAGCAATTTCGTTTGAAACTGAATGTCCATTTCACCAATTTCATCCAGAAAAATGGTTCCGCCATTGGCTTCTTCAAATTTTCCTTTTCGGCGTGATATCGCTCCAGTAAATGCTCCTTTTTCATGACCGAAGAGTTCACTTTCGATCAAATCAGCAGGAATAGCTGCCATATTCACAGGAACAAAAGGCTTGTCCGATCGGTCTGAATTGTAATGAATCGCTTTTGCGACAACTTCTTTTCCTGTACCTGTTTCTCCCGAAACCATCACGGTGATATTCGTTCGAATTGCTTTTTCCATGAAATTGTAAACAGTTTGCATGGCTTTACTCGAACCGATCATCGTTTGATCGAACTGGTATTTTTCCTTCAGTTCAGAACGCAGCGTTTGAACTTCGTCTTTTAGTTCGATCTGCTTTTGAGCGTGTTGAATGGTTTTGAGTAATCGGTCGCGGATGTCATCGGATTTTACCAAATAATCGAAAGCTCCTAACTTGAGCAATTCTACAGCGGTAGAAATGTCTTCTTGCTCCGAAATAACAATTACTTCCGTGTCAGGATTTATTGTTTTGATCTGTTTCAAAAGATCACTCCCCAACATATCAGGAAGGCGGTAATCGATCGTTACAATTTGCGGTCTCTTGTGAAGTGCTTTTAACGCGTCTTTTCCTGAAGTATATGACTCTATGGAATAATCAGGATTCAATCCAACGGTATGAACAAGAAGTTTGTTGTACCAATCGTTGTCCTCAACAACGAAAACTGTAAATGGTGTTTGCGACATAATTATCGAAATTAGTCATTATTCGATTACGGAATGACTGGATGAATGTTGTTTTTACTCTTTGGATGAAATCTTTTTCAATTCCTCAGAAGCTTGTTCTATCGCTTGCTCGCACTTCTCTTTTGCAGAAGTCATTAACTGAGGCAATTCGGCGTTATTTTCGTCGTTTCTGCCCAGGTGTTCGATTTTCTTGAGCTCTTGATAAAGCGCGTCGGCTCCGAGGTGTTTGCATGGAGAACAGATCTTGTGCGCGTAATCTGCCATTTTTATCCAGTCTTCTTCAGAAAAAGCTTCTTCCATAGTTGCCAAACCAGAAGAAGTGGTTTCTACAAAGGTTTCAAGCATATCACGATAGAAGTTGTCGTCATCCTGACTAAGTTCTCGCAAACTTTCAAAATTGAGTTGATCACCGTTCTCTTGCGAAACTGGTGCTTCGGATGATGCAGAAAACTCTTTGTTGAGAACGGTTTGAAGAACCTGTAAAAGCTCATCTTCCTTGAATGGTTTTGGAAGAAACGAGGTGAAGCCGACATCTTTATATTTTTTCTGATCCTTTTTCATCACGGCAGCTGTTGTTGCAACAATCGGTGTCGAGCGCTTGTCTTCGTTTTTCAGTTTTCGAATGGCAGTGGTAGCATCAATTCCGCCAAGGACAGGCATGCGAATATCCATCAATACAAGATCGAAGTCTCCTTGTTTCACCAGGTCAACAGCTTCTTTTCCATTGGTGGCTTCCGCATAACTTGCTCCGTGTTTCCGAAGAATACTGATGAGCAACTTTCTGTTGAAGGCTTCGTCATCCGCAATTAAAATTCGAACATTGTTCAAATCCATTTTTTTTGTGTGAATGACTTGCTGTTCAACGTCAGCTTCCGAGCCGATGCCGTATGGAATTTTACACTTGATGGTTGTTCCTTCCGAGCGACGACTTTGAATTTGGATACTTCCTCCATGTAGGTCGAGCAACATTTTGGTAATGGACAGTCCTAAACCTGTTCCACCATAGTTTCGTGCCGTGCTGACTTCAGCTTGCTCAAATTCTTCAAAAATTCGTGAGATGTTTTCTTGAGAAATGCCCACACCTGTATCCGTTACCTCAAAGGAAACATCGATGTGTGTGTTAGAAATAAGTGCGACAACTCCTCTGAGTTCGATATATCCATTTTCGGTAAACTTAATAGCATTACTGAGTAAATTGATCAGTATTTGTCGTAAACGGAAGGGGTCGCCAATAAGTATCTCAGGAATTTTTTTATCTAAATTTACTTTGATTTTAAGGCCTTTCTCGTGCGCACGACCTTCAACAAATCCAACTACTTCGTCGATAATTTGAGCAGGACGAAATCCTGTCGTTTCCAATTTGAGCTTCCCAGCCTGTAGCTTGTTGAGATCTAGAATATCGTTGATCAGATACAACATGTGATCCGATGATTTTCGAATCAATTCCACCTGTTCTTTTTGGGTAGTAGATAACTTGCTTTGATCCAATTGCTCTGCGAATCCAGAAATCGCGTTCATGGGGGTGCGAATCTCGTGACTCATGTTCGCTAGGAATTTCTCCTTGGTTCGTGCTAAACTTTCCGCTTCGTTTTTAGCTGTTTTCAGAGCACGTCTGTATTGGAGACTATTTCGGATGTAGTTGATGATAATGGCAGCCATTACCACTAAAAGAACTCCTACGATGGCCAAAATCCAAGCAATTTGATTATTCGTTTCATTGATGTGATTCGTCGCTTCGTCTTTGGTTCGATTGAGTTTTTCAGCTTCCCACGTTTCCAACTTGTCGACGATGGCGCGAATTTTATTGGTGACCAATCGATCTTGTTCAATGAGTTCCAGCTCGACACTTTTCAGGTTGGCTTCTTCCTGTTGTGTTTTACGCTTGATCTGCTTGACTTCACTTTGGATTTTTTCCAGCGCATTTTCATTCGGTTGCGCTTCGACGGTTTCCTCTTCTTTATTGCGATTAAAAATATTTCGGAACAGTCCTTTTTTTTCTGGTTCTTCCTCTTTCGTCTGACTGCTAATAGTCGATGCAGCGTACTCGAACTCGCGTTCAATCTTGGAAATCGCCTGTTCGGACCTATCCGGATCTCTCAGTACAAGTAATTCGTTTAGTAACTCAATTTTTGAACTCACAGCAGCCTGCAAGGTGTCGAAAGAACCCGCTACTTCCTTGTTCTGTTCGTTTGTTTCGACGATTAGCTCCAGTTCCGCTCCAATTTGTTGGACTTTCGCATAAAAA
>JBFHGY010000195.1:0-5943 GCA_041582905.1 Crocinitomicaceae bacterium
CCCGTTTTTTTGTTGCAATAAGAAATCAAGTGTAAAAAAAGGGTCTCAGATGTTCTGAAGCCCTTTTTTCATTACTTATGTGGGAAATACTGGATTCGAACCAGTGACCCCCTGCTTGTAAGGCAGGTGCTCTAAACCAACTGAGCTAATCTCCCATTTTTCCTTGACTCGTTCGTCAATTGCGTGTGCAAATATAAGCTACTTTTCTGTATTGACAAGTGAAAAACAGAAAAAATTAAAAAAAATCTGCAATCAAAAAGAAGCTACCAATGATTAAAATTGTATCGCTTTGTTTAGCAGTCTTTTGTGCTTCGTGGTAGGCATCCATGGAATTTTGAAAAAAAATGGATGATTCAAACTTTTTCGTTTCGGCCGCCTTATGTAGTTGTTCAATACTCGCAGATCTCGGGTTGGAGAACTTCGTGAAATACATAAACGCTTCTTCAGGAAAATAGGAGAGAATCTCAGAAATATCCTTGTCGGAGCTCGTTCCGTACACTATATGTAGATTTCCCTGATTGATTTTTAATACGGTTTGGATCGTTTTTTCTATTCCATCTGGATTGTGAGAAACATCGAGAATGGTAAGAGGATCACGTTTCCATACTTGTAATCGGGCACGGAAGCCGGTATTTTGTTGAAGTTTCGTCAGTCCATTGCTCAGATCTTCAGGTTTTACATCAAAACCCTTTTTTTTCAATTCCGCCAGAGCAGCAACAACAAGACGGTAATTCTCTTGCTGATAATCTCCCAACAAAGGGAAATCTTCCGGAATTGGGGCATTCTGATCATACAGAGAAAAAGGAGCATTCAATTCCTCAGCTTTTGCTTTAAAAATGGATTGAATGGTTTCTTTCTGCTCAGCGGTAACGATGGGCACGCCTGGTTTGATGATCCCAGCCTTTTCCGCTGCAATTAATTCGAGTGTATCGCCAAGTATTTGTGTATGCTCCAAACTGATGTTTGTAATCAGACTGAGTAGGGGAGTGATGACGTTCGTAGCATCCAATCTTCCTCCGAGTCCTGTTTCAATTACCGCAATGTCGCACTGTTGCGAGCGAAAATAGTCCAAGGATAAAGCGAAAGTAATTTCGAAGAAGGACGGCGCAAAATCTAATTCTGCTGATCGAATGTGCTCGACGAAGTTGATAACGTTTTCTTGATCAATGGGAGTGCCATTCACACGAACTCTTTCCGTAAAATCTTCAATGTGCGGGGAAGTGAATAAGCCAACCTTGTAATTCGCCTCAGTTAGGGCAGAAGCCAGCATGGAACAAGTGGAACCTTTCCCGTTACTTCCTGCCACATGAACAAATTGGAGTTCATCTTGTGGATTATCCAACAGCGCAAGAAGTTTGTATGTGTTCTCTAGTGTGGGCTTGTACGCTTTTGAACCAATTACCTGATAGGAAGGGAATTGCTTAAAGAGCCATGAAATTGTTTCGGAATACCGATCACTCGAATTACGTTGCTTTGACACTGACAGAATAGTATTGATAAACAAGCGGTGAGCCAGGAGCTTTGTTATACGTTACTTGTTTTTTGATCTCGTAACCTATTTTATTTATCAAAGTTTGATCTGTCGTGGTTGTTTTGGCTTTATTATGGGAGAAATCTACTACATTTCCATCTGCATCTACAGTTAATTTGTAGTAAATTACTGCAGTTGTTTCAATAGAAATTCCATCAACTTTTACGTTATTTTGTCGAATTCTTCCTTTTCCAAAACCGATACTAGGACCTGAACCAGCCCCTTGACCTGTATCTTGTCCGAATCCAGTTCCGTCGCCACCGCCTTGACCTCCGCCAGTTCCTCCATCTCCAAATGGATTATTCGACTGTTGTCCGCCGCTAGACTCGTTCGTTGTGTTATTCGAGTTAGTGGTGGTTCCTTTTCCTCCGTTCGGAGTTGTGGTTTTGCTCGGTTTTGAGCTAGTAATCGTTTCTTGTTTTACCGGCTTAGGTTCTGTCGTTTCCGAATTGTTCGGAGTTCCACCGCCAGCTCCACCTTCAACCTTTAACTCTTTCAAGATAATCTCATCCACCATTGCCGCAGCAGGAACGGGTTTGTCCTGAGGAAGCGGATCGGGCATTTCGTAGGTCAAAAAGAACAGAATAAGGATGGTTATTGCCAACAACGTAATAGAGGTAATGATCCCTATTCGCTTATCAACCGTATTTACTACTGGAATTGTTGCCATAATTCTCCGTTTTTAATTCTACTTCTTCTTGCTTCTTGATGCTTACTTATCGTACGCTAAAACAGGATCCCATTCGTTCGCTTGACACAAAGCCAATACTTGAAAGACCGCTTCATAGTCAGCGTTCTTGTGACCTGCAATTTTCAAACTAAGCTTTCCTGATTCCTGAACAACTGTTGCAACCTGTTCTTTGATCTCGTCGAATTCCATAGGAGAGTTAAGGTCTCCACCGGGCATCACCACGTAGCGATTATCTTCTGTAATTACCACGGATGGATCTACTTTCGTTTGCATTTCCGGCAGTTCCGTATCTGGATTTGGTAAAGCCAATGGCGTCGTATCATTACTCATGATACTCATGATAATAAAGAAGATGAGCAGCAGAAAGACCAAATCGGTCATGGAGGACATTCCTCCCTCGATCTTAATCTTATTTTTTGTACTGAGTCCCATAGTCTTTTATTTTCCTGGTTGGTGCAACAAATCGATGAATTCCAATGCGTCATTCTCCATTTGGTACACTACTTTACCGATTTGAGCAATCAAGAAGTTGTATCCGATGTAGGCGATAATCCCTACTACTAATCCTGCTACCGTCGTCACCATCGATGTCATAATCCCTGGTGCAATCGTTGAAATACTCAACTCAGTTGATGCTTGCAAGTCAATAAACACCATAATCATACCAATAACTGTTCCAAGGAATCCGATCATTGGCGCTGCTCCAGCTGCTGTAGCCAAGAAGCTCAAGCGTTGTTCCAATCGAAGGATTTCCAATTTTCCAGTATTCTCAATAGAAGCAGAAATGGTTTCAATCGGTCTTCCCAATCGAGAAATTCCTTTTTCAATCATTCGTGCTGATGGCGATTGTGAACGCGAACAGTAATCTTTCGCCGCATCAATTTTCGCATCCATGATGTATTCCTTCACTTTGGAAAGAAGGTGCTCATCTTCCTTCGATGCTTTTCGGAGTGCCAGGAATCGTTCAACAAAAACGAAAATGGCATACCCAAGCATAAGGGCAAGCAAAATCATGATAAACATACCAAACCAAGTGGCACTTGCATCAGAGATGATTTGCCAAATTGGAACTTTCTCTACACCTGTCTCAGGTGCATTGTCGAGGTTGACGTTAAGTAAAAAAGATAAACTCATAATGATTGTATAACGTTAAGGTGTTCAATTTTGTTACGGTAAAAGCAAGAAAACTCCTGCACCAGCCAAATAACCGATTAAAGCGAGCCATGCAATATTCTTCAAATACCAGAAGAAAGAAATCTTTTCCATTCCCATTGCGACAACTCCTGCAGCCGATCCGATAATCAACATACTTCCTCCTGTTCCTGCTGCATACGCGATGAAATGCCATACGTGAGCGTCCATTGCATAAGCTGGATTATTTACGTCGAACATTCCCATAGATGCTGCTACAAGTGGTACATTATCGATAACGGCAGATCCTGCTCCCATCAACATCACAAATAAGTTATTGTCCATGGAATTTTGCACATCCTGACCGAAACTGAAGATCATTCCTAATGATTCCAAGGCAGCAACTGTCATCAAAATTCCTAAGAAGAATAGGATAGAAGGCATCTCAATTTTGGATAAAGCTCCAAATGTTGGACTGCTGTGGTGACTGTGAGCGTCATGTCCTTCTCCGTTAGATGCATCTTCTACACTTGTCAATGAGAATTGGCGAGCACTGATCATTTCAGCCACAAGCGCAACGATACTCAAAGAAAGCATCATTCCCACGTAAGGAGGAAGGTGAGTTACGGTTTTGAAAATCGGAACGAATACGATCAATCCCAATCCGAGATACAACATAAGTGGCCCTCGCTTGTTTTGTTCCCCTTCTTCTTTTGGCGACTCAAAATTTCCTTTGAAAACAGGCATGAAGCTCGCAATCAATGTTGGAAGGATCATACATACCAAAGAAGGAATGATCAAGTATTCGATCAATTTCACGGTCGATACTTTTTCGTTCATCCACAACATCGTTGTTGTAACATCTCCAATTGGTGACCATGCACCTCCTGCGTTTGCCGCAATGATAATCATACCGGCATACCAGATACGAAGTGTTTTGTCATCAATCAATTTACGAAGGATGGTAATCAAAACGATTGTTGCCGTAAGGTTATCGATGATAGCTGAAAGAACAAATCCAAGGACACAAACGATCCACAAAAGCGTACGTTTTTTATTTGTACGGATGAAGCGCTTGATAGTCGAGAATCCATCGAAGTGATCGATGATTTCAACGATGGTCATGGCTCCAACAAGGAAGATCAAGATCTCACAAGTTTTACCGAAGTGGTGGAGGAGTGTTCCTTCCAAAATATGGAGACGACCTTCGTGGTTTTCTCCTGAGAAGTTAGGCATAACTGTTCCGTCAGCCAGAGTTTGACCTTCCATCAAAGCTGAATGGTGACTGTCAAACCAAGTTCCGAACCCATCAATGCCAAAAGCAACGAGCGCCCAAGCGATCCCCATCATCAGCAAGGCTGGTACCAATTTGTCAATTTTGAGGTTGTGCTCCAACGTAATCGCTAGATACCCCAAGATAAAGACAACAAGAATGATAATTTCCATAAGAAGTGTTATAGTTTAGTTGAGAAATTTATACGAGTTGATCCAAAGCAAGAGCAAATGCCGACTTAGCAATTCCTGTTTTGGATGGATTAGATTTTTGCGTTTTTTCGAGCGCTTTGAAAATTGTTTCACTCGTGTCGTTGAAGATTCCTTCGTCTGTGATCACATCCAAATCTGTACTCATCAAATAAGCAAAGACACGTGCCATTCCACAGTTTGATATGAAATCTGGAATTACAGAAAGGTGATTATCCGCTTTGTCTGCAATCGGCCCGAAGAAAATTTCTGGATCAGCAAACGGAACATTCGCTCCAGCAGAAACAACTTCCATTCCTGCAGCAATCATACGATCCACCTGTTCTTCTGTGATCAAACGAGAAGCTGCACAAGGAATAAATACCTCTGCTTTCACATCCCAGATTTTTGCGTTGACATCATCAAATGACATCATCTCTGGGTGATTCAATTCGTTTCCGTTTTTGTTGAGGAATAGCTCACGAATTTCTTCCAATGTGAATCCATCTTCCTTAATCAAACCGCCTACGCGATCGATGATTCCCACGATTTGAGCTCCTTCTTGTGCCAAGTAGTATGCTCCTGCAGAACCAACATTTCCCCAACCTTGAACGATGACGCGCTTTCCTTTAAGCTCACCTCCGTACAAATTATAGTAGTGGCGCACCGATTCGGCAACACCATAACCTGTGATCATATCAGCAATCACGTATTTTCTATCTACGTTAGGAGAAAACTTTGCGTCTTCGATTACTTTCAAAACACCATGACGCAATTGACCAATTCGATTGATCTTTTGAGCGTCTCTTGGCTGGAAATGTCCGTTAAAAACTCCTTCTTGCGGATGCCATACTCCACAATCTTCCGTGATTGGAATAACTTCGTGAATTTCATCCACATTTAAATCTCCACCTGTTCCGTAGTAATGTTTCAACAACGGAGTTACAGCTGCGTACCAACGGCGTAATACACCATTCTTACGCGGATCTTTTGGATTGAAATTGATGCCAGATTTAGCTCCTCCAATTGGTGGTCCTGCCACGGTGAATTTCACCTCCATTGTTTTAGCGAGTGATTCTACTTCGCGCTTGTCAAGACCTTCTCTCATTCGCGTTCCACCACCTGCGGC
>JBFHGY010000196.1:0-5933 GCA_041582905.1 Crocinitomicaceae bacterium
AAGAGCAAGACCAAAATCCAAGAGGTGTACTCGAAAAGATGTGCCGACTTCTTCAATCAAAAAATTACTGGGTTTGATATCACAATGGACAATTCCTTGTTCATTTAGATGATCAAAAATTGGGCGTAGCTTTTCAAGGAACTCTTTTAAAAATGGTAGCTGATGTTTCCGTTTGAGTGTTTTCCAGTATACATCGAGGGGAGTGCCCCCAGCATACGCTCGAACGAGAAGTAACGTCGACTCATCTTCTTCAAAATCAATCGTTTTTGGTAATCCTGACACCTCAAAAGTAAAGCCTGCTTCAGCACGCAAACGATTCTCAACCGTTGGGTCAGAAGTGTCTCTTCGAACAGCCTTTAAAACCACCATTTCGTTTGTACGAATATCCGTTGCTTTAAAGATTTCACCAAACTTTCGTTTTCGTTGATTCCCTAATCGGGATTCGAGCTTATATTTTTCCGAAAATTCCACAAACCAAGGTACGAAAAACGATGAATATCAGGTGCCTTTAATTATGAAATGAATACTGTGATGAGTGATCAAAACGTTCATTTCAACGAGCAAAATGATACTTTCATCGAGCGTTCTGCACACTTTTGATAAGTGTAGAATGGTATTTGTCGAAAGAATTCAATGTTTCGTCGAAGAATTTACATGTTTGGCAGAAAAAACGCTGGTGATTTTACAGAAAAATCGCAAATTGCATGCTCAACTGGACAGAACATGGACAAATTGATCATTCAAGAAACAGCGCAAACTCCCTTTGTTAATTTTGATGGAAAATCAGGAGAGATGATCATCAGGGGGAGGGCGATTCCTGAAGATGCGGATCAGTTCTGGTTGCCCGTTTTGAGTTGGTTCGAATCCTTTATGCTCAACCCAGTAAGTGAAGTTACTTTCCAGTTAGATTTGGAATACTTTAACATCAGTTCCTCTAAACGAATCCTCTTTTTACTTTACAAACTCAATGAATTATCTGACGCTGGACGCCAGGTGAAAGTGGTTTGGCACTACAAGAAGTCGGATATCGATATGTATGAAGTTGGACAGGATTACGCATACATGGTGAAAGTGCCTTTCGAATTCATCGCTTGCAAGGAGTTGGAATTGATCGACGTGTAAACTCATTAATTGCGTCCGTTTAGTAAATTCATTCACCCTTTTTATCATTTTTTACAGGAATTCTAGCGCGCTTTCTTTCCAAAGCATTTTTTTCCTTTATTTTTGCCTCAAAATCAGTCTGTGAGATTAGTAAAAGACATACCCCACGATCGTTTCAAAATCCAAATCTTCAATTACAATGCGAAGTACATTGTGAAAATTGAATTGGGACAATTCGAACAAACCTTTAAAATTGGTGAAACCGATGTCTACGGCGTGGAAGATGTCGAACGAATGATCACACCAGAATTACTTTCAAATGCCATCAAGCGTTTTGTGGAAATGCGAGCGGATTGGGAAGAGGCGTTTAATCAAAAGAACATACAAGCATGAAAATTTTAGTAACAGCAATCGTTTCAATCGCGGTATTGGCATCGTGTGCGACAAATAATGGGAAGAGCGGTAACCATACCTCTTCAAGTTTGAAAATTGCCTACTACGTCCAAGACAGCGTTGCTTCAAACTATACCTTCTTTAAGGAATCACAAGAAGAAATTTCTGCGTTGGATAAGTCTGTATCGGAAAAAGCGGGTAAGTTCCAGCAGCAATACCAGCAATACGCAACTGAATACCAGTCAAAAATGCAACGTGGTTTGCTATCGAAGAACGGTGAGACTTTTTACCAAAACAAGATTCAAGAGATTGAAAAAGAAATGATGAGTCTTGAGCAAACAGAAGGTGCTGAACTTGCTAAGAAGGCTGAAGAATTTCAGAAGGAGTTTTTAGAAAGACTTGAGAAGCACGCAAAAGAGTACGCTGAGGAGAATGATTACAACTTGATTCTTGCTAAAGAGAAAGTTGGGGTAGTGCTGTATGGTGACGAATCGATGGACATCACAATGGATTTCATTGAATTCATGAACAAACAGGACAAAAAAGAGAAGGAGTAAAATCTCAAAACAATCGGTTAGATGTTAGTTGCGCAGCAAAAATTACAAGAGAATATTGCCGAGTACATTTTGTACATGTATCAAATTGAAGATGTGATTCGTGCGTACAATTTCGACATGGAGGAAATCATCGAACACTATGTTCGTCCTCAATTGCCCGACGAATCTTTTTTAGGGCAGTACCGTGAGTGGTATCAGCGAATCATCAATGAATTGAAGGCAAATAAATTGGAAAAAACGGGACACATGCCGTCACTCAATGAAGTGTTGGTGGAGCTGTCTTATTTGCACACGACTTTGCTTACAGCAACTAAAGACCCGAAGTATTTGGGGATTTTCGAAGTGGCTTCCAAGAATATCGAAGAGTTCAAACAGAAGTCGAACTTGAAAGATAAAAATGAGATCGAGATTGCTTTCCATGCGATGTACATGAAGTTACTACTTCGTCTGCAGAAAAAGGAAATCAGTGCCGAAACGGAGGAAGCTTTCGACTCAATGCGGATCATGCTCGCATATTTGAGCCGCGGGTATCACAAAATGAAATCTGGCGATTTAGACTTTTTGAAGAATTAGTCGAATACGGGCTTCGAGTGCCTCAGTCCTCTTTTATGTATGGTTAATTGTACGTTGAGGCTCTCGAAACGCACAATTCTTTCAAGCATCAAAAAATCTTCCCCGGATTCAAAATCCCTTTCGGATCAAACACTTTCTTAATGCTTCGCATGAGGTTCAAACTCGTTTCTGAGAAGGCAATGTCCATGTACGGTTTCTGAACAAGCCCAATTCCATGTTCTCCCGACAATGTCCCGCCCAAACGAACAACTTCCTGGAATAATTCACGAATGGCCACGGGAAGCTCGTTGTTCCATTGCTCATCGCTTAAATCTCCTTTGATGATGTTCACGTGTAAATTGCCATCACCTGCGTGACCGTAGCAGACCGATTTAAAGCCGTAGTTCGCTCCAATCCGTTTGATATGATGCAAGAGTTCAGGTAAAGCAAATCGCGGCACTACGGTGTCCTCTTCCTTGTAGATGGAATTCGATTTTACCGCTTCACCGACTGAGCGACGCAATTTCCACAAAGCGTCTTTTTGGGCTTGTGATTCTGCGAAGAGTACTTCGTCTGTTTCGAATTGATCGAGCACCTCCATGATCTTGGTGCATTCGGTCATCAGTACTTCTGGATCGAATCCATCGACTTCGATGAGCAAATGAGCTGCATGTTTTTCTCCGATTTCCACACTTGATTCGCCTAAGAAATCTTGCGTCCAAATCAAGGCATCTCGTTCCATGAACTCCAACCCGCTGGGTGTTATCCCTTCTCGAAAAATTGCACCGACAGCCTCAGCCGCTTTTTCCGCACTAAAGAACGGGGCAAGCAAAAGCAGGTTGTGTGTAGGATGCGGAATTAATTTCAAGACAATCTTGGTGATAATCGCAAGCGTTCCTTCCGAGCCCGTAATCAACTGAGTGAGGTTGTATCCGGTTGCATTTTTAAGCACGTTCGCTCCTGTCCAAATGATCTCACCATTCGGCAAAACAACTTCCAAATTGAGTACGTACTCGTTGGTAACACCGTATTTTACAGCTTTTGGTCCTCCCGAGTTTTCTGAAACATTTCCTCCAATGAAACAACTTCCTTTGCTCGCAGGGTCGGGTGGATAAAACAAGCCTTTCTCTTTGACTGCATTTTGTAGCACTTCCGTAATCACGCCTGGTTCGGTGGTTACCTGATGGTTGTTCTCATCGATTTCCAAAATACGATTGAATTTCTCCATTGATAACGCAACACCGCCATGAACAGGAATTGCACCTCCGCTCAGTCCCGTTCTCGCTCCAGAAGGAGTTACGCAAATGTTCTCAGCGAAACAGTGTTTCATAATGGCAGAAACTTCCTCTGGTGTGTTTGGCTTCAATACCACCATGGGCAAAATCGAAATGTCTTCCGTTTCATCGTGGCTGTACTTTTGCAACGATTCGGAATCAGCTAAACAGCGTTCCCCAAGTAGGGTTTGAAACACAGAAATATCGTCAGAAGTAATCGTCTTGAACATAAAAAAGCTTTGTACAAAAATAGGGAAATAGCTTTCTGTAGAGTCAAAATACAACGGATTCAAGTGTGAGTGAAGAAATATTTCTCTGCATCTCTGAATGATCTTAGACTCGTATAATTTTCTTTCGCTTTAGTAGAATGATGCACATAATCAATTGTTTGCGTAATAGCTTTGTTGAAACTAACGATATGAAGAATACACCAATAATTGTGTGTTGTCTACTAATATTCACGACAATTGCATTCGGACAGACCACGGTTACTACAGTTGTGGACTCCACCGACTTTCCATTCTCTGACGATTTGATTTTTGATAGTTCCGGAAACCTATATTGTGCCGATTACTCAGGAGATGCGGTATACAAGCGAACGCCGAGTGGGACACTTACGGAATTTGCCAGTGGTTTCAATACGCCTAATGGGCTCGCTTTTGACTCTTTCGGAAATTTATTTGTGTGTGATAATGTGGGGGATGCCATCTATAAATTGGATGGTACAGGTGCTTTTCTCGATACGTTTACGGTGACTTATCCATCTGGAATTATCAAAGATATGGCTAGTGACACAATGATTTTTACCACGTATGGAGCTCAGAGTCATTTGAAAAAGTTAGCGCCAAATGGTACCGTCGTTGATTTTCATTCTGGAGCTCCACTGAACGGCCCAGTTGGATTGGCGTATTGTCAAGGCGAGTTGTATGTGGCAAACTTCTCGAACCGTATGATTTATCAGGTGGAACCCGATTCACTTATTTTTATCGCACAGTTACCAGGGTCAGGAAGTCTCGGTTTCCTTGCTACGCTTGGAAATTCATTGGTCGCCACAGCATTTACTGGACATAGGATCTACACGGTGAATGTTTCGAATGGTTCTGTCGTTCACTATGCAGGAAGCTCGGCGGGAAGTGTAGACGGGCCTATTGAAACAGCAAAATTTATTACACCGAATGGAATCGTATTGAATTCTACTCAGGATACCATGTACATTTCTGAATACAACAGTAAGAATTTGCGAATGATCACTGGTTTTACAGCTGGAGTAGAGGAGGTGATTCCGAATGTGAAGCTTACAGTTTTTCCGAATCCAGCGAAGGAGGTTCTGTACATCGATGGTGCGATTGCGCCATTCTCAGTTCGGATAACAAATGCCAATGGAGAATGTGTCTTTGAACAAAAAGAGAATCAGGGCACAAACTCAGAATTTCAAATTGGACACCTTTCCAGTGGGAGTTATTGGTTGACAATTCGCTCAGCCAATGTGGAAACCACGATGCCTCTGGTGAAAGCAGAATGATAGAGCTTACCAAAAACCATCTCTATCCCAACGAAAAATCCCGATTCAAACGTTTGTTTGAATCGGGATTCTTGTTTTAACCGAAGCGTATTAATTCCCGGTAATCTCAAATTCAGTTCTACGGTTTTGCTGACGTCCATCGGCAGTCGCATTGGATGCAATTGGAGCGTTCGGACCGTAACCTTTCGCTGTCATGCGAGAAGCTGCAATTCCTTTTTTGGTAAGGTAACTTACTACGGCTTCTGCACGATCTTGGGATAATTGTTCGTTCAATTTACTTGAACCAGTGTTATCCGTGTGACCTGAAATCTCGACTTTTAAATTTGGAACATCCTTCATTAATTTCACCAATCGATCCAATTCGGCGTTGGATTCTGATCTCAAGATTGATTTCCCTGTATCGAAGAAGATGTTCCGGAGCGCAATTTTACTTCCAATTTTAATGTTCTTCAATTCAATTACTTTATTCACCAAGTTGTCAGAACTTCCCTTAGGAATATCGAAATTTTCCGAATGGAAGAGGTATCCTTCCGC
>JBFHGY010000197.1:0-5925 GCA_041582905.1 Crocinitomicaceae bacterium
ACGAATTCTGGCCGCATGGGATCAGTTTAAAAACTCAGGTCCTGCACCTTCTGGTTATGCGTATGGAACGGAATATTCAACTCCAATCGACTTAGTAAACGCCGAATCTGACACAGCGAATATCTATTCATACGCTACACACGGTTCACATGTCGCTGGAATAGCTGGAGGTAGCGGAGCTGGTACTATCTATCGAGGTGTTGCCTTCGAATCGAACTTTCTTTTCACCACCTTCCTCGTAGATGAAAGTGCTGTTTTAGACGCATGGGAATGGATGTATAACAAAGCAACAGCTGAAGGAAAGCGATTGGTAATCAACATGAGTTGGGGCTTGTACCATTTTCAATCGATAGACGGAACATCTTTGTTGAGTCAAGCGTTGGATAATTATTCGAGCTTGGGCGTTGTCTTTGTTACTTCAGCAGGAAACAATGGAGGGGAAAATTTTCACATACAGAAAGATTTTCAGGGAGATTCTCTTCTCACACGCATTAATTTCTACAGCTCTGCAACACTCACCACCTTGTGGGGACAGAGCATTCAAAGTTGGGGAACGCCCGGAGAATCCTATTCCGTTGGAATAAAAGTGTTAAGCTCTTCTAATACCTTGTTGGCTGAAAGCGATTACTATTCGACAGCAACAACGCTCAATTACGTGGACAGCTTCGTAGTGGTTGGAACAGACTCCATCTTCTTCAATCTTTCATGTGATGCTGCTTATCCAACCAACGGTAGACCACAAGCTCGATTGCGTGTAAAACGTCCAACAGGATCGTACCGAATTGTTTTGAAAGCTCAAGCACCATCCGGAACGGTTCACTTTTGGAATGTCACGGAGTTAACTTCTGATGTAGGAAACTGGGGAATGCCCTTCTCCTCCCTTGGTTCAGGTTACACAGCAGGAAACGATTCCAATGGAATTGGGGCACCGGCTTGTACGTTTTCTGCCATTTCTGTAGCGGCTTACGCATCTAACTTTTATACGGCTGGCGGTACCTTAGCTGGTGGAGCACTTGCGAATTTCTCTAGTGTAGGGCCGTTGATCAACGATACCTTAAAACCAGATATTGCAGCTCCTGGTGTAGCTGTCGGATCTTCAATGTCATCCTACACTGATGCTGCATACACTGCTATTGAAAGCGTAGACTTCAACGGAAGAACCTACGATTTCGCACGATTGAGCGGTACATCTATGTCATCACCAGTTGTGGCAGGAGTTGTTGCGCTAATTTTGGATGCAAACCCTACCCTCACTCCTGCTCAAGTAAAAGATATTATCATTCAAACAGCTCGCGAGGACAACCATACAGGAGTGATTCCTTCAAGTGGAGATGTTCAGTGGGGACATGGAAAAATCAACGCATACCATGCCGTACAATTGGCACTTGGTGTTGTGGGTACGGTGGAGATGACGCAAAACTTGGACTGGACAATCTCTCCGAATCCAGCTTCTCATTACATCGCGTTAAACGGATTGGATGAAACTTCTATCGAATCTATTTTGGTGATCGATATGAGTGGAAAAATTGTCTCTAATTCTCAGTTCGTGAATAACATTTCTGTTTCCGATTTAACTGAAGGAATGTATTTCGTGCGCATCATTCGAAATGGAAAAGTGGAACAGCAAAAATTTGTGAAACGCTAAGTTGAATTGATTTGGTTTCAAAGAATGATCGATTGGTGAACTATTTGGTAGACACACTCGTGTACTCCATTCTTTTGTCTATTTTTCACGCTCTGCCTTTTGGATTTAAGTACTATTTCTTCTTTCCGATGCTTCTCTTCTTTCTCTATTACTTCGGGATGGAACTACTCCTCCAGCGTACAGTGGGAAAATTCGTTACAAAAACGAAGGTTGTATCTTCCAAAAATAAGCGCCCAAACATTATCCACATCTTCATGCGAACGATACTACGCTTTTTCACACCAATTGATACCTTCTCCTATCTGACGGGAAAAGAGCAAGGAATTCATGACGTTTTATCGCATACGCGACTGACAAAGCTTGAAACAAAATAAATAGCAAGAACACGTATGCTAAACCGTTATTGTTCAAGTATATGGATGAAATAACTGTGCTTTTCAGTGAGAAAAATTATTAACCATTCATGAATAATGTGCGCAAAATCAATGAATTATAAATTTAATACGTGAAGTTGATACGATTGTTCAAAAAATGATTCATAGCTTGATTGAAAACAAAAATCATTTTTATGAAAACAACCACTATTCGCACGTATTTCGTGCTCGCGATCGTATCGTGTTTTTCTTTCTTTGCTATGAGCCAAATTGAAGCTCCATTGAATAAGAAAATCACCTTACAACCTACTTCAGTTACGGACAGTATTCCGAACTACACAAACACCCCTGATTTAAGAACACCTGCCGAAATCGCAGAATTTGGCGCCATTACCTCCAGAAATTGTGGGTGTAATGTCGTTAATCTTCTTCCCGATGGAGATTTCGAAAGTGGACTTCCGGTAACATCAGGTTTGGGAGTAAACTGTACGTGTGCTACAGCATCTGTTTGTGTTGGACACGAACCCAGAGACAAGTGTGCCAATTCCCTCTGGATCGATGACTTATGGGATCACACACTCGGTACATCATCTGGAAACTTCCTGATTGTTGACGGAGGAAATGGTTCCGTGTGGAGTGAAACGGTTCCTGTGACAGCTGGACAAGATTACGTATTTTCTTTCTGGGAAATTCGTGAAGTATCCGACAACACATGGGGAAACAACTCAACACAATCCTTTGATTTGAGAATTAATGGAGTAACCATCGCTTCATTTAATACGGCTTCAGCGCCGGAAGATGTATGGACACAATACTGTACTACCTGGACGGCCACCTTCTCCTCAGCTTCTACAACCATCGAAATCGTGCAAACGGCAGGATCAGGTTACAATGACTACGGAATTGACGATATCGAATTTGGGCAATGCGAAATTCCTTGTGAAATTCCTCAGTTAGAAGATTACTTCTACTACTCTCAATCTTCCAAAGATTGCTACCGACATAAATTCTCAACGTTTACTTCAGGTTCTGAATACTGTTATGTTTGGTACGTTGATGGAGTCAATGTTGGATCTGGTTCGACTTTCGATTATATTTTCCCAGCAGATGGAGAATACGAAGTATGTGTTCGTATCTACTGTTGTGATGATCCAAACGTCCCTACAGTAAGTTATTGTGAAACCATCTTTGTTGATTGTAAGAAAGATGAATGTGGATGTATGATCAACGATCAGCTACCAAACGGTGATTTCGAAGACACTACTATTCCAGTTTCCAGTGGACTTCCAGTAACATGTACTTGCTCTACAGGGTCGGTTTGTGTTGGACATGAACCACGAGACAAGTGTATGAATTCACTTTGGATTGATGATTTATGGGATCACACATTGGGAACTTCCGCAGGACATTTCTTAATTGTTGATGGAGCCAATGGAACAATTTGGAGCGAAACGATTTCATTCAGTGCTGGAAGCACGTATATTTTTGAATTCTGGGAAATTCGCGAGGTATCTGATAATAACTTCGGGAACAATTCAACGCAGTCTTTCAACATCGAAATTGACGGAAATGTAATTGCTTCATTCAATACAGCATCCGCACTTGAAGATGCATGGACACTTTACTGTGCTGAGTTTAATCCAAGCTATTCTTCTGTAAGTTCAACCCTAGAAATTGTACAAACGGCCGGAACAGGTTACAATGACTACGGAATTGATGACATTCAATTCGGAAAATGCGTTGGATCAAAAATGAACATTGCTGAAGTAGTTGAAGAGCTACCTGTTGACCTTAAGTTGTATCCAAATCCAGCTGTGAATAGCATCACGCTTGAATGGAACGAGGGTCTAGACATCAATGAGATTTCGATTTTCAATACAGACGGAAAACTCGTTAAATCGATTGTTGTGAGTTCGGAAGGAATGACTACGATTGATGTAAACGACTTGACAGATGGAGTTTATCTATTGAGAACGGACGCCAATAACATGGAGCGTTTCGTGATCAAGAAATAACACGATATCCTACTAAAAGTGCCACCTTATTCGTTTAGGGTGGCATTTTTAATTGTTGAAAATCCGCATTTGCTTGATGTAGAGTTGGCGCGTTTTTGCGTCAAGCTTAAACTCTAAATCCAATCCAAAATTGAGGTAGGATTTATCCGTATAATGTTTGCGCAGATAGTTTCGCTTGATTAACTCCAAGGTATTCGCCAATTCATTGATTTCTTCGCTTGTCATGACCAATTTGCCATGATTTAGACTTGAATAGGTGATAATGTCAATACTTCCTCCATTGCGTCCGTATCCGGCCACTTTTTCATCAGGATAACAAATAAACTGGTCACACACTACTCCATTTGTTGGATCGACTACGTTCTCATTTCCCAACTGAGCGTTGACTACAAATCCTAGGTAATTATCGCGATACAAATTGGTGGTAATCGCAACACCATTTACTTCTTCATCTGAAAACGACCGATGAGCCAAAATCCCCATCGCTACCGTTCTGTGATCAATATTGAAGGCTTCTCGTTCCATGAATGCTCCATACGACCATAAGCTCGCCCAAACTTTCTTGATGGCGCGGTCGATGGGCTTTTTTTCACTATACAACTCCCCTGTTTTCGAGGTATACAACCCTGCTCCAGAAAAACCATCTCGATCCTCTGCATTTGTTGATGAACGAAAACGCAAACGTCGGTGTGATCCTAATCGCAGAATCATTTGTTCAATGTCTGCCAACAATTGAGTATCCATGGGAGTATTCTTGATCTTATTTCGAATTAATTTGAGATCTCGCTTCACCAAATCTGGATGACGATTCAAATTATCTTTCTGAAGCAATTGCGCCAAGAGCGGATCAATTCCCGATTTCCGTGCATGCTCCTTATAGAAATAAAAAGGAATGGCAAAGGCAGATTCAGGTGTTTTGAAATCCATTTTCTCTGAGTAGTCGACCAAAAGGCCGAAATTCGCCGCTTTGTTCCCCACATTTTTACTATCTCGCTCTCGAATATATTCAGCGGCAATCAGCGTATCCATGGAGAAATCACAACGCAATTTGATCGGAGATCGACTTCGTTTTTGCCCTTTCAACGTAACATCGGCTAGGTCCAACTTAAATGTATCCTGCTCAACGGTAAATTTGACAGTTTTTCCTTCTAGCTTCAGCAAACTTTCCGTACTGAACAAATTGGTGTAAGCACATACGGGAATCTTCCGATTTTGCCCGAGAAGCGAAACATGACTCAAGGGCGTTTGAAATTGCGTGACCACCACTCCAGCAACCAGCGGAAAACTAGGAGGAATATCTTCAAGCAGAAGAATATCTGTTGAGCGAATATCTTTTGACTGTTTTTCCCAATCTCGGACAATCACTACTCTACCGTAATTCGAATGCTTCGAAAGTGGTTGATAGGTCTGATTCGCATAGATTTCCTCAGGCGTCATCGTTGGGATTTCATTTGGAAGTTGCGCTTGAAGTGAGACTACGTGAGAAGTGTTCAACATCAAAAAAAGATTCTCTCCGAAGTACACTTCATCCTTTACTGCTGCAAATAATCTTTCGAGGTGTTTCGGATTCATTCGATCCGATGGCCCTAGTTCTAGGGTGAATTTGTCGATGGATTGATAATAGTTGATGTTCGCCAGAAGAAATTGACGGGAATTCTCCGAAGAATAATTTGCGTCATTGAAGTCGCTCAATGATCCGTAGTATCCCAATTCCTCTCTACAAAACTCGTGATGATATTCGTATTCCGTGGCGGAAACAAAATGCAATTGATTGGTTTTCGTATCCAACACAACTTTCACCGCGGATACCTGACCGTATTTTTGGTAGAGCGGTTGAGAACTTCGTGACTTAAAATCAGAAAAGGTTTGAATTTGTACATCTCTACTAGAA
>JBFHGY010000198.1:0-5893 GCA_041582905.1 Crocinitomicaceae bacterium
AATACGTGACGAAAGACCTAGACGGTTTGTATGATTTGTTGGGAACGAAATATGTCCGCAAGAACGACATGAAAACGGCTATTTCTGCCTTCGAAAAAGTAAAAGGATCACTTTGGAATGAGTATCCGTACAAGCATTATCTCAATGCTAATCCATTCTATGCCAACTTCTATTCGGAGCATCGACAAACTGAAATGGATACCATTCGATATACAAAACTGGAGTTAGCGAAGCAGTATCAGGAGTACTTGGAGAAAGCTGAGAACCCTGAAACAAAAAATCGATCGTACTACTATTTCTTGGTGGCCAATTGCGAATTGAATATGAGTCATTACGGAAACTCATGGATGATGCGTCGCTACTTCTGGACGGGAGCGATGAACCCGAATTATTTGGAAGATGATGACGAATTTTTCCGAGTGAAACGAGCGAGAAAAATGTACATGAAGGCCTACGATCATGCGACAACCAAAAAAGAAAAAGCACTTTGCTTGCGAATGGCGGGTCGATGTGAAAAGCACGATTTGATGTTTGACGCACCCTATTCCTGGGACTTCGATTATGATGCGCACGGAGGATTTCTATCCTATTTCTACTCGAAGAATACTTCGTATCAGCGATTGGAACAACAGTTTCCTGATGATGCGGAAGAATTACTCAGTAATTGCTACTCGTTTGAACGCTACTTTGCGGAACTGAAGAATTGAGACCTGAATGGATCTAAAAAGAAAATAGGAGCAGAGAATTTATTTTCTCGACCAGATGTTGTATTTCGAGATGCACCATAATGCACGGAAACCATCTTTCCACCCGATTTTCTTACCTTCTTCGTACGTTCTACCGTAGTAGGAAATCCCGACTTCATAGATGCGAACACCTTCGATGCGCGATACTTTGGCCGTTACCTCTGGCTCGAATCCAAATCGTTTTTCCTTCAAGTTCACACTCTTGATTAAATCAGAGCGGAACAACTTGTAGCAAGTTTCCATGTCTGTGAGGTTCAAGTTGGTGAACATGTTACTCATACGCGTCAAAAACTTGTTTCCAATCGTATGCCAGAAGAATAATACACGGTGAGGATTTCCTCCCATGAAGCGCGATCCGTAAACAACATCTGCCTGACCGTTTAAAATCGGCTTGAGTAATAAATTGTATTCCTGCGGATCGTATTCCAAATCGGCATCTTGAATAATGATGTAATCGCCAGTTGCTTTATCGATTCCTGTATGTAAGGCAGCTCCCTTTCCTTTATTCACTTCGTGCTTGTGGAGGCTCAATCCCATCTCTGGGTGTTCCTTGCTGTATTCCTCCAAGCGCCCCATAGTATTATCAGAAGAGCAATCGTCTACAATGATGACTTCTTTTTTCATACCTCCGTCTAATTCAACAGCACGAACAGCGTCAAGAATCTCATGGATTGTTCGCTCCTCATTGTATGCAGGTATAACGATGGATAGGGTCTTACTCATAATTCAATTTCATTTTGCCGACTTACATTAATCGATCGATGCGCAAAAATACATTCCAATATTGATCTTTTGTCATTTCTGACCAATGAATTTGTCCGTAACGATACTGGTACGTTTGAATTTGGCACATCACAACGAATAAACAGATCATGGAAACAGCGGCGATTTTCGTCCAGCGAATCCGAAGTTGATGCAATCCACGTCCAAGTACAAGTAGAATAATAGGTAGGTATTCTACATACACACGCGATGAAAAACTTCCGCCGTAATACCACATCCACCACGAGGAGAGTACGTAGGTGATTAATAAAAAGAAACCGAGAAACGCGAGCACTTCAAATTTGCTTTTCCGCCATAGTAGGAATGCGGCAAGGACTGATAGGAAATAGATCGGCGTATATAAAAACAATCCCTTTCGGTAGCTAAATAAAATGTCAATGATGTGCGGATCGAGAAAGTAAAAGCGATCTGTTCCGTAGGAATAAATAAAGAAATGCCCTGTCGAAATCTTGTAAACGATCAATTGCAAGAAAAGAATTCCGGATCCAATCAGAATTGAAAAAATGAGTGATTTAGGATCGGAGAAAATGGCACTGAAAGCTTCTTTGAGATTCGCGAGACTTCCTGCAAGAAAGGGAAGGGCAAAGATGATCATTCCATTAACTGGACGAATTAAAATGATCATGGCGAGTGCAAATACGAGTATAAGTAGGGCTTTTCGATTGTGAGTAAGTAGGAATTTCTTTGCAAAATACATGAACACCGCCGCAAATCCGAAAGAGTAAATGTGCGAAAGTCCTGGCTCAACAAGGGCGTAGTAGAAGAGGTTTGTTCCGAAGGTAGCGGCTATTAAAACGAGGGAAATGTTGCGCTCGGAGACCTCATACAGCAAAAGCGTTTTTCTCAAATAGAGTAGACCGAGAAATAAGTAGAACAGTGCGGCTAGGGTTATCGATATGATGTAAGGAAACGAATAGCCGTCAACGTCGTAGCCACTGCTTTTTGCAACGAGGTGTCCAACGAGGTAAAAAGGAGTCATCGCAACAGCAGAACCACAAAAGTACTTGTTGTACCATCGTCCATCCTCCGTCTGAAATCGATAATCGAAAAAGAAGTTCGGATCGAAGTACTTCTTCATTTCCAGCTCATCGTAAAATCCATAATTGAGATCTCCATGCACAAAGGTGGCGGGTAAATAGGCAAAGTATCCTTTGGCGTCGGATTCAATCACGCCTTTCCAGTGATCACGCGTCCAATTCAAGTTGTTGGTTACCAAAACCATTACCAACATCGTCACGAGGAGTGTCCACTTGGATAAAGACCATTTTTTCATCACAAACAAAGCTATGAAAAACGAGCAAAGAAAAGAGAATTATTTTCTGTGGCATGCTATTTGAAATTTCCTACTTCACAGCGAATTGATCGACAATTCGTAACGGTGACGGTCAGTCGCATTATAATTTAAAATCGAGGATTATGGATGGAGCAAGAAAAACAGCAGTGGGATTACTCATTTTTATTGGTTTAATTGTTTGGTGTTTGGCACCTGTTTTTGGACAAACCATGACCTTCAAGTTTCTTCCTGATGGAACGATGATCAACGAGCATGATGATCCTAAAGGTTACTCGATTGAACGCTATGATCCGAATATGCGATTACTGGAAACATCACATTATTTCCCAGGAGGGAAGCGGATGAAGATGTTTGATAAATACCGTTATGAAAACAACATGATGGCGGAACGAATCGCCTATATCTACACACAAGGGTATGAACGTGAAACGTATGTGTTCAATCGATATGGATATGAGACAGAATATCATCACTATGTTTCCAAAACGGAAGGAAATTGGAAAGAAGATCAAATGACTCAACAAGGTTACGATGAGCGTAACAACGTCAATTATTTCCGATCAAAGGGAACGCGATTTGGCTACTTGATCAATAAAATGTCGCGCACAAATTACGACTACGCAAACCGAACTCGATCTGTTGTTGAATATGAATATGACGCCAATGATCGTGAGGTTTCATCAAGTAGCTTTCGAAGCGGTTTGGCTGATTGGCATTTTGATAATGCAGGAACGTTCATTTTCGACATTAACAAGCACGCACCCAATTTGCGTCCAAATCGGGTGGTAAAATGGGAAGGAACGGACCAACACGGAAATCGCGTGGAAAAAGTATTCGTGGATCATGAAGCCGTAACGCGCACCTTCGATCAAAACGGTCGGGTGATTCACATCGGATTGGGAACCCATAATTTTGGTGATGACAATAAAAAGCCCATTGAAACCTACAAGGAGGTGATTGATTTTGTGTATGATCGCCAAGGTCGATTAATTCAAACGGAAAGCAAGCATTATTCCGATGCGAAGGAGAAAATTATCTACGAGCACGGACGAAATGTTGTAGCAAAGCGCTACCGAATGAATAGTAACGGAGGTTGGAAACTCGTGAGTACAAAAAGCTACGCGAACATCGATGAATTTACGCCACCCGTGCGAGGAAATGGATTTGTGAGTTCTGGAGTGGCGTCAAGTGTGAATCAAAACGAGCCGAATTGGGAGCCAGCACCGAATACAAACACGCTTCCATCTCAAGCAACAAAACCAATGTCTACGCAATCGCTCGTGAACGATTTGAATGCATTAAACATTGAGTCAAATGAAGAGACTAGTTTGAATGCCTTTGCATTGGATGCTGAGAAATTATCGCACATTGCTGATGTCTTGAGTCACACAACGGGAACGCATGTTTCGGAAGAGCAGGTGTTGGCGCTTGCTATGCAATTACTCATTCAGAATTACAATGCCGACTTACGCGAAATGAATACGCAGTATTTACGAGATAAAGTGTCTGTATTCGATTGATAGAAAGAAATAGGCTTGTAAAAAAAGACACTTAACGCACGAAGCATTAAGTGTCTTTTGCGTGTCGTTAATGGTTTAACAAGATCGGAGTTGATCTTCGCGCCCCGCATTCTCATCCACTGCCACGTGGGTTGAACAGAGCCGAAACCCACATAATCCACTCCATTTCTTGCGTAAATCAACTTCTATCCGTAATCTTGGTGCGCAATGAGCGAAATGAAACGGATAGCATTGGTGGAAATGGGCGGGTCGCACGACGAGTGTCTATACGCTCAAGTCGTGTATTTGAAACGAGCAGGACATCATGTGGAGTTGATTTGTAATTCATCGCTTAAATCAAATGTCGATTATTTTGATGGCTTGGATCGCGTTCATTTTATTGAGCTACGCGGCGGGCTGAAGCAATGGATTGATCTACGCATCATTCGAAAAATACTCACGAAAGGAAATTTCGATCGCATCATCTTCAATACGGCGCAAGGAAATGTATTAAAGAATTTGTTCTTGTTGCCAAAGCCTAAAAAGACGAAACGATACGGTGTGATTCACAATCTTCGCAAGCTGGAAAACAGTCATTCACAGAAGGTGATTACGCGAAATTTGGAAGGATATTTCGTCTTGAATGATTACCTAATTGATCAGGTGAAAGACGAGATCAAACAAAAAGTGAAATTGTTTCCTTTGTACACCATTTTTTATCCCAATTACCCTTCAAGTGAGCAAGACAAAAAGGAGGGAGATATTTGGGTTTGCATCCCGGGTCAGGTGGAGCGGAGTAGGAGAGACTACGATTCTTTGTTCGCGTCAATTAAACAGTTCGGTATTGAACCGCACATCAAATTGCTTTTCTTGGGAAGATGCGAACATGCCGATGGTGACGGGGCGTATGTAAAGCAGCGTATCAAGGAATTGGGAATTGAAGAAAATGTAGTGTTGTGGGATGCATTTATCGAAACGGATGAATTCTATGGAATGCTTAAGCAATCGGATTATATCTTACCACTCATTCATCCAAAGCATGAATCGTATTCGCTGTACGAGTTCCAAATTTCGGGGTCGTTCAACCTTGCCTTTGGGTTCAAAAAGCCACTGTTGATGGAGAAGTCCTTTTCGGACTATGAAGATTTCAGAAATACATCAAAGTTTTATTCTACGGACGCGATCATGGAAGAAATCAATCGTTTATCGACATCGGAAAAAGTCGACTTCTATTCGAGCGAAAAATGGGAGTTTGAACGTCTACAGAAATCATTCTTGAACGCTTTGGAGTTGTAAACACTATCGACTCAACTTCTCTTTTAATTGAACTTTTTCTAAGTCCGAGAAATGAATGGATTCATCCATTTGTTGAAGTCTACGTTTGAGCCATAAGTCCAATTTCTGACTATCCTTAACGTATTTACGGCATTTCTTGCACATTCCAAGATGCATTTTCATGCCCAATCGATCTTTCACCGAAAGTGCTTGAAATTGACTTCGCTCGAAATCCAGCGTTATTTGCTCACATCTTTTCACAGTTGTTCTTTTGTTTGAGGCAATCACATCACAAA
>JBFHGY010000199.1:0-5838 GCA_041582905.1 Crocinitomicaceae bacterium
ATCGGTGGTATGAGATTCGTTGGAAACGTTTCAATAGCAAGGATGAGGTTCAATTTGAAATCACTTTAATCATGGATGAATACCCGCGATATCCCAAAGAAATTACAGAAATAGACCGAAATGATATTGAGCAAATTGTACTGTTTAAAGAAGGTAAGCCGACTCAAAAAATCGTTGTAAATTCGGACTATGTTGAAGGAGAGTTTGTGTATTCAACAACCATTTTCGAGCAAACAGAAGGCGATTGGGTGGAAGTTCGAACAGGTACATTGGAAGCACTTAACGAGTTTTTGTAGGTAAGATTTCGCAAAGAAACACGTCAGAACAGCAAATGAAAGAGAAGAGCAAAAAGGACAACGCAAAACAGGTGCTGAAGCATCAGAAACCGAGTATGGGAGAATGGGGAATCATCAATCCTTTGCGGAAAGAGCCTCAAAATAACGACCGTTGTGGTATCAATCGGGAGAAAAACCCGTGTGGTGATGCGTCGGAATATTAATCACTTATTAAAAATGGCTGTTTCAATCTTTTCTTCAAACACACACACCTTCACACCATCTGAGCGTAACAAGCTCTATGAAATCATGCGCGATGCTTATGCGCGAACAGAAAGTGAAATCTGGGGAGAAAACTATGTTCGAATCCCGAAGCAAGAGTTCGAACAACTCATCGATCAAGAGATTGTCTTCGGTGCTCAAGCGGATGGTCGCATGGTAGGCACGCTCTATTTGAAGAAGATCAATTCGGAAAAAAGCAGCTTTGGTTTGCTCGGTGTAGATACAACAACGGAAGGACAAGGAATCGGTTCAAAATTAATCGAAGCAGCTGAAGATATGGCACGAGAAGAAGGAGCGAAGGAGATGATCATCGATATTTTACGTCCGAAGGATTTCGAGCTTTCAATCAAGAATCGATTACGAGCGTGGTATGAAAAAAAGGGATACGAATATACCCACAGCGAGAATTTTCAAGACCGTCGTCCAGATCGTGCAGTAGACCTAAAAGTACCGTCTATTTTTGATTGTTTCCGAAAGAAATTGGTGTAGATAACCTGCGCTCTTCCGAATAATATTTAACTTGTAGCAAACGCTTGTATTCGATGTACATACGGAAGTGCTTACTTTTTACATTTATCCTATTCTTTGGCATGAACGGTTTCAGCCAAAACCAAAGATGGTACCCGTACAAATCCCCAAAAGGAGATTGGTTTTTTCTAAATGAAAACAAAGAGCGTCTCAACGAACAACCGTTTGATTCTCTTATTCCTTTTTATCGAGAACAAGCATTTGCCCAACGGAACGGAAAGTGGGGCGTGATTGACACAAGCGGGAAAGAAATCATTCCGATTCAGCACCAAAGCGTTCAGTTTGTGAACAATTATTCCCGTCAATTTTATCTTGTGGGAGATAAGAACGCTCAAAACAGCGAATGGCGCTGGGGTGTTATCAACCTTAAAGGAGATCAAGTTTTACCCATCGCGTTTCAACACGTCGAGCTCCTCCTGCGAAACTTTGGAAATTACTCCAAACCGATCTGTTTTGTGGCCGAGTTGGCCGACTCAACCAGTAGCAAAGGACTTTACGATACCGAGGGGAACGAATTGGTGGAACATGAATACGAGAAAATCGTTTCCTTTCCCACGGAAAGGTATACTTACGATCGGGATTATTGTCTTGTTCTCATCAAACCGAAAGAAGATCGAAAAGTGGCCGGAGCGTATAACGTGTCAGGGAAGAACTGGATTTTCCCATGCGAATACGACGCCGAATATGTGATTGATGAATGGAACATTATCAGAGTTGGTTTCAATCGAAGACTTTGGAGCGTACCTCTTACGACTGAGCCTTTTTTGTATGTATACAAAGGTGTTGACGAGTCATTTAAGCGAATATATCACTGTTATTCGATCAAGGGGGAATTGCTGTTATCCTGCGAATATCCAAAGAAAGAAGAAGGTTTATTCGAATTCATTTATGAGGATTCAGTAGTCGCAACATCGGAATGGGGATTTTATGACGTGATTTCTGCAACCCCAGAAGTATACCAATTATCAATAATGGACTCGACAGGAATAGCGTCTGCCGTTATTTTTTCGGCCGAAAAGGGAATCGTTGTTCCTCCTGGAATATTCAAGTACAACCCAAATATCGAGTTGGAAGATGGAAAAGTGATGCTCACTAGAATCGATAATGGAATTCCGCGAGAAGTTTTTCTAGATGGCAAAATCCGTGAGATTCAGCGACGACCTTCAATGTCAAATCAACAGAAATGGATGGAACGGGAAACAGAATTCGGCTCGTATCGCTACCACAGAAAAAAGAGGCGGATCATTCTCTATAATTCAAAAGGGAAACGTCGCGCAAGCATCAAGCGAATAAAACGCTGGAATATTGACGGAATGAGAGATGAACTGTTGTATTCTGAACGAAAAAAATCCTTCTCAATTTACAACATGGAAACGCAGCAGTTTGCGTTTAGAAACAAGCGAAAAGTATCCGAAGAAACACGAGATTTTCTGCCAGACGGTCAAGTTTTAATCCTTTCTTTCCAAAGAGGTGAACCTCTGTTTGAATTATTCTCGGAAAAGAAGGGGTGGGCGTTTTATGATGAGAATGGTAAGCTGCTCAAACAATCTCCTACTCGAACCATTCTGCCAATGCATCCAATTGAAAAAGAAGGAAGATTAGCTGGTGTCATTTACCTTCAAGGAGAGAGTTCGAGCTATTCCACGAATTATGAGCTTTTTTCGGGTTTGAAACTCGGAGATCTTGACTCGGCCTATTACATTTATTTCGATTCAAACACTCGTCAATATCACACCTTGGATCATCAATCCGTTTATCGAGGTTATGATAAAAACGGAAAGCAACTGTACACCTTCCAAAGTTTGGGTAGTTTTTACAATGAGATTGCCAAAGTGAAAACAATAAATGGAGGCTTCAATCTGTGCGATTCAAATTACCAGTTGCTATTGGATCAAGATTTTTCCCGAATCGACTCTAAAGGAAATGATTTTTACATTGGAACACAAGATGGTCTGTATTACTTTATTCAAACAGGAAAACAACCGATCAAGGTGAAAACGTATACTCATTTTACGCGTCGCTTGAATTCAGCGTATGAATGCGTTAATACGGATGGAAGCATTGATGTACGTAATTTGAATGGAGACATACTATTCGAAAATGCCGTTTCACTGGAGGTAAAGAATGGCTATTTTATTGTGAGAACCAGGGAAAAGGAGTGTTGGTTAACTCTAAAACTTGTTGAATATGCGAGTCACTCAATTGTAGATGGAGACAATTAAGCACAAGTTATATTGTTTGAGCGGACTCGGGGTGGATCATCGTGCGTTTCGAAACCTTCACATCGAAGGAGTGGAACTCGTACACATTCCATGGATTGAACCTCTTCAGAATGAAACGCTCTCAGCATACGCAAAACGCCTATTTGAATCAGCGAAGCTCCCTGAAAACTATCACTTAATTGGCGTGTCTTTCGGCGGGATGATTACCCAAGAATTCGAGAAAATCCGAAAACCTCAATCACTATTTTTGGTGTCCACAATTTCCGATGCATCTGAATTGCCAGGCTTGTTTAAGATCGGAGGGAGGTTGAAGATCCACAAAATCATTCCAACAGGATTTTTAAAACACGCAAACGCACTCACGTATTATTTTTTCGGGGCAAAGCAAAAAGAAGACAAAGCATTACTGAAAGAAATATTGAAAGATACGGACGGAAAGTTCTTGCGTTGGGCGATGCATGCGATCTTAAACTGGAAGAATGATGCAACCTCAATGGGAATCCGAATACACGGAGATCAGGATAAAGTCCTTCCCAAGCAGAGCTCTGTCGATATCTATGTTGGCAATGCAGGACATTTTATGATTGTTACACGTGGAACCGAGATCAGCAGGAAGATTCATGAGCTACTCCGAATGAAATAATCGATCTATTTCAAATCGGTATCTTTATTCAAACTCCTGCGATGCAAAAACTCCTACTCTCTAGCGGAATTCGATTTTCTGAAGGACTCTTTTTGGTTTTGGCCAGTTACGAATGGGTCTACAAGATGAATTTTTCCTTTTTGTTTATTGGAAACGTGATGCTACTGCTCGGAATTTGGGCACTACTGGAAGGACTTATCCTAATTATTTTCGCTTTTACTTCGAAGAATCGGGAAAAACGAAAAAGGGTATTGGGCACGCTCAGCGCAACATTTATTATCATTTTCATTGTTGATATTGCAATTCGTCTCACCGGGGTGATGAACATCTATTCGGAGAATGCAGATGGCAATTACTTTTCCCTAGCTCAACAAGAAAAACTGAACTCGTGGTACTGGGTGCACACGCCAAATACGCGACTCATGAATCAGAAGAAGGAGTTTTTATTCGACCGGAAAACAAACTCTTTGGGTCTGTCTGAAAAAGAAATAAGGAAAGAAAAGGGAGATAAGGTGCGCATTTTAGCCATTGGCGATTCCTTTACCGAGGGCGTAGGCACTAGCTATCACGATTCGTGGGTGAAGCAAATGGAAGTTCGTTGGGCAAGACAACATGTGGAAACCATCAACGCAGGAATTTAAAGACTTTGAAGCCAAAGGAACGAAAGTAGGTGATTATTACTACCCAATCGACACACACTTTAATAAGAAAGGATGCGCTTTATTTGGAAATGCGGTGTATGAGAAAGTGGAAGAAATGGATGTGTTAAAACAATAGGAGTTTTTGTGACCTCTGTGGTTTATTTTTTTTGCCATAAGAACACTACTTGACTATGTCAAGGCACGAAGCTGTTTTTTTTTACCACATAGATACATAGGATACATAGGATACATAGGATACATAGGGTTGTATACTTAATTTCTTTGTGAACCTTGTGTCTATTGTGGGGCATACACCACACAAAGAATCATGCATTTTCCGCAAAGACTTCGTTGACATTCTTTCGAATCGTTTCACACAATTGATCTGTCGGTAGATCATTATCATCTGTTCCGAATGGATCTTCAATCTCTTCCGCCAGCACTTCCATCGAAACAAGTACGTAGAAAACAAAAGTGGCGATCAGCGCGGAGTAATATCCAAAAGTGGTGACAAAAGCCAAAGGCAAAGTCGTTGTATAAATGAAAATGAATTTTTTCAGGAACAAGCTGTATGAATAAGGAATTGGCGTATTCAAAATACGTTCGCAGGCACCTAAACTATCTACAAGACTATCCAGATTATCATTAATTGCCAAGTATTCCATCTCGCTCAATCGACCGTCGGATTTCAGTTTGTTCATGTGTTTGAACATCAAGTGAACAATTTCTACAGGAAGGTGGTTTTTTCGTTCCAAGCCCTTTCGTTCTTCATCCGTCAATTGAAGTTCATCCAGATTAACCGTTCTTCGCAAGTGTTCTTTTGTGGCGTAGGTGAAATTGGAGATCATGCGACGGAAGAAATCATTTTCTTCTTTGTCAAATTGCAAGGTGCTGATTTTCACCGCTAAGTTTCGACTGTCATTCACCATTTCTCCCCATTTCTTGCGACCTTCCCACCAACGATCGTAAGCTGTATTGGTTCGAAAAACAAGTAAGAGTGAGATCACAAAACCGATCAAGGAATAAACGGCAGTTAATCCCGAAAGGTAAGTGGCGTGTGGAAAATAGGTAATTTCTAAGTAGGCAATTCCAACAGTGAACAACCCGATGTAAATGAGCTCCTTCCACAAAATGCGAATGGTGTCACTTTTATGAAATGCAAAAATGAGTTGAACCCAACTTTTCGGATTGTATTTGATCATGCCTTATTGTTTGATTGCTTCCAAAAATAACAACATGTCATCAAA
>JBFHGY010000200.1:0-5833 GCA_041582905.1 Crocinitomicaceae bacterium
CCCCTGCTATTCGGACTCTCAATATTGAAGGAACGAGCAATGTAATCTCCATTCGGTAAATACTCATATTGTGCATAATCATGCATCCCTTCTTCATTAAAACGTTCATTTCTTAGGATACGCTGTTGATCATCGTAGGTATACTCCGTCCAGAAGTAGCGCTCATTCTCTAAAAATCCTGTTGAATAGGTTGTTAATCCATTTCGATCAAACTCGAACACCCGCGTTGAGTCTGGAGCAATTCCTTTTTCGGAATGGTACGCCGTTTTCATGAGCTCCTTTATCCGCTTGATACCGTGCTCACGGATAAACGTTGGTGGATGCTCATGCAGTTTTTGCTGTCCAAAAAGAACAGGCGTAATCAACAGGAACGCTATGAGGGCAAGTTGTTTGATGCCTAAAAATACAAAAAGTGCCTGTCAAAATAAACAGACACTTTGTTATAGTTGTTAGGAGTTTAGAGCGTTGCAGACTATTAGTTGATGCGGTATTTAATACCACCTCATCACAAATGATGATTGAAAGAGCTAGATCTTATGCTTCGAGATAAATTGAATGGCTTCCGCTCGATTTCGAGCATCTACCTTCACATACGCCTTGCGAAGGTGTGTACGAACTGTCGTAATTGAAATAAACAATTTGTCCGCAATTTCTTGATCTTTCAACCCTTCCTGTACACCGAATAAGACTTCCTTCTCGCGTTCGGTTAACGGAGCCAAATTCACAGGATATTCCAATTTCTCAACTGCTCCTTTTTCGCGAAGACGTTCAATTTCTTCAGTTTTATCGTCAAGTGAATGCTCTAGTGAAGAAATTTCCGATTCGTTTTGCTTATTCTGCTCATGGAGTTCTTTCGCTAGCTCTTTCTTACGCTTGTAGCGCACCAATAGGAAGACCACCACGAATACCGTCACGATGATAATGATGATCGCATAAGCAAATCCGGTAGCGAAGAGACTCTTTTCATTTTCAGCTGAATCCAAGGCACTCTTCGTTGACTTTAAATCTTCATCGAGCTCTTTATTTCGATGTTTTGCTTCCAGTTCCATCAGCTTTTTCTCACGCTCTAAACTTTCCAAAGAATCACGCACGGCAAGTTGCAAATCCTTGTAATAAAGCGAAGAATCCGAATTGTTTAAATTTCGATGGATCTCAGACAGCCCTTCAAAAATAGGCTCAAAATTGGCATAAATATTATTTGTTCGGGCGATCGCTAGCGCTTGATGATAGCAATCTAAGGCCTCCTCGTTTCGATTCAAGTTTTTGAGAGACAAAGCCATATTCACTAAAAGAGCCTCCTTATGCTTCGTTAACCCCATGTCATTCATCACCATCAAAAGACTTTCGTATTGTTTCAGAGCCTCCTTGTCTCTCCCCATTTCAGAGTAACACGCTGCTAAGTTTGCCTGATTCACAATCAACTCAGAATACCTCTGCTTCTCTCGGGAGAATTGAACAAGCTCTAGAAAAAGCTCCTCCGCTTTCTTCAATTTCTGCTGCGACAAATATGTGGAAGCCAAATTGGATTTGCATAAGAACTCGGCCTTTACGAAATCTGGATTCGTCTGTGCTAAGTCTATTCCTCGTAACAAATATTCTTGAGATTTATCATACTCTTCAATACGGCGATAAAGCGCTCCAATATTGCTATAAATAATGGATTGATTGATTGTATCCTTTAACTCCCGAAAAAGCACAAGAGACTTCAAATAGTTCTCAACCGCGACATCTACTTCTCCTTTATACTTGTACATGGTCGCCATACTATTTAGAGAACTAGCGATGAGTTTTTTATCATGCAAGTACGGCAGAGATCGCTTCATGTAGTAAATCGCGGAATCATACTCTCCACGATAGGAACACATTTTTCCCACCTTTTTATAGGCTACACCGATCTCCTCGTTCTCCTTCCCCATTTGGAACGCATATTTCAATGCCTTTCGGAAATAAAAATCAGCTGTATCAATCTTCGGGCCTTCCTCGTAAATCTCCCCCAACTTGAAACAAATTATTGTTTTTCGTTCCGGCGCCTTTTCTCTTGACAGCAACCTCAGCAATAGCGCTTTGTCATCATCTGATTGATCGAGAAGATAATTGAGATGTTCACGATACTTGTCCTGGGAGTATCCAGCAAGTGAAATGACAGTAAAAATGGTCAGGACGATTAATCGTAGCATATGAAATTCAGTGATTTGCGTGCAAAATTAACAAATCTTTGAGACAAGTGTTAGCCCAGCATCGAGACAAGCCTTAGGGTCCAAAAGAGATCCGTGAAATAGCAAAGAATCAAGGCGTACGTTGTAACTCAACCCGCATGGTGAAGTTAGCACCAATTTTTTAGAATAAACATGACGGGCGTCATACTTTAAACAGTAGAAACTATCGACCTTTCAACTAGAAAATAAAGGAAAACAGAATCAATAAAATAACACAAAATGAAAAAGAGAGAACCAGTTTCAAAGATTATGACGTCAGATGTTATCACACTTAACCATACAGATAACCTCGACACAGCGGAGCAGCTATTCAAAAAGAACAATATTCGGCACATCCCTGTTGTGAGTGGCACATCGATTATTGGGATGCTCAGTTTAACGGACTTGCTTCGCATTAGCTTCGCTGACGCAGCAAACGATGGAGACGTTGACACTACAGTTTACAACATGTTTACCATTGAGCAAGTAATGGCGAAAAACATCGTGAGCATCGGTTCCGACGCAACCATCAAAGAAGCGGCAGAAATATTATCACAAAAGGAATTTCACGCCTTGCCAGTTGTTGACAACGGAGAGCTTGCAGGAATTGTGACAACAACGGATATGATTAACTACCTGTTGGATCAGTACTAAAGAAACAACTAACTACTACGCAAACGCCCTTTCGATCAGATAGATCGGAAGGGCGTTTTTAGGCTTAGTCGTTATGGCAGGTCACTTGCTCTTTGCTTGAGAACCAGATTTCGAAGTGTTATTTCCTCTCTTCCCTCCTGATTTCTTCTTGTACTTTTTGCTCGGAGCATTTTCCAACTTTGTGCGTTTTTTCGCCATAACAATTGGTTTTAGTTCATTCAAGATCAGAAAGATTTCCCTCAAAAATCACCCTTCTGATTATTCGACTCCACTCCTTGATTTTTCGTTAGAAATGTTCAATCATCTGAATGTTTGATCGCTGCAATGCGCAATTCCCCGAACATTTTCTCTTATCTTTAATTCTGAAATCAACCCAATCGCATGAAAAAGTACCTTTTACCCATCCTCTTTCTCTTTACGGTAGCTGTAAATAGTGCTTTTAGCCAATTGTATTACCCACCCAATGAAAACCATTAGATTCGATCATGCATTTCGTTCTCTCTCCCAAATTAGTCCTAATCATAGCTTTACTCATTGTGACAAGCACGATCCATTCTCAAAACAACCATTCCTTTAAGCGCTTTACTCAAGTAGAAGGACAATTTACTGGTGGCGATGACTACGGCTATGGGGTTACTTATGACCATGAAGGTAGCGTCTATACAGTTGGGAAATTTGCTGGAGAAGCTGATTTTGACCCTGGACCTGACACGTTTTTTATGTCCACAGGCGGAGGCGGTGTCCAGTCTTCAAATGCATTCATACAAAAACTAGATTCAAGCGGAAATTTCCTTTGGGCCAATCAATATGGCGGTTCATTTGGTGCTGCTCAAGACATATGCGTTACGAATGATTCATGTATCATTATCACAGGACGAGGAGTAATGTCGAACACAAATAATGGTCTTATTTTCATATCAAAGCTAAGTGGAGATGGAAATATTATCTGGTATAAAAGCTTAGGAGGAAATTCATTTGGATCAGGAAATAAGATTGATATCGATCTCTCAGGAAACATCTATGTAACTGGTCATTCATCTTTAGACACACTTGATTTAGACCCTGGAATTGGTGTTGAGACAGCAGTATCGAATGGATCTGGTGACTTTTGGATAATTAAATTAGACCCAAACGGAAACTACTTATGGTCGAGATTCTACTCAGGCCCCGGTTACGATCGCGGACACGGAGTTCGTATCATAGGAAATTCTGTTTATGTATGCGGAAGTTTTGAAGATTCTGTTGACTTCAATCCAAACGGAACACCAGATATTCATTATTCACAAGGGAATAAAGACATTTTTATTCAACGTCTCACTGCTGATGGAAATCTCGTTTGGACTCATAGTTATGGTGGAAGTGAAAACGATGAAGCAAATGACATTTGCAATAATGAAAACGATGGTATTGTGGTTGTTGGATATTTTAACGATGTGGTAGACTTTGATTTTAGCAATCAAGATTCACTCTTATATTCTACTAACATGGATTTATTTGTGCTGAATTTGGACTCAATAGGAAATTTGAACTGGATCCAGTCAGTACAGTCGAGCACGAACAGAGAGTATGCGAATGCCATATGTGTAGACAGTGATCATAACTATTACATTACAGGAGGGTATCGTGGAACATGTGTTTTTGGTGCTCCCGATGGGTTTGACCGTGCCGAAGGCACATCTAGCAGCCATCCCAATACGTTTATATCAAAAATGAACGCACAGGGTGAATATTTATGGTCAAAATCTATCAACAGTATCAATAACCAAAAAGAAGAAGGTTGGGGCATCGCAATCGATGAAAATTCAACACTCTATTCAACTGGAACTTTCTGGAATGTTGCTGATTTTGATCCAGGTCCAGATACGCTTTACAATTCATCTCCTGCTAATTTTGGAGACGTGTACACATTACTTCTAGAGCCGTGCGAATCTCAAGATACAGTTATCACAATTAATGGTTGCGAATCTTACACGTGGATAGATGGAGTCACCTATACTTCAAATACGAGCACTCCAATTTGGAACCTACCAAGTTCTAGTGGCTGTGACTCAATTATCCGACTAAATTTAATACTAGATGACCTTGATAGCACAATCACTCAAATCAATAGCACACTACTGTCTAATGCAACAGGTGTGAATTACCAGTGGTTAGTATTTACTCAGGGAATCGGACTTGAAATTCTCTCAGGTGAAACAAACCAAGAATTGAACACAACTAATTATGGCTTGTCTGGTTTGTATGCAGTTGAAATCAGTATCGGAAATTGTAAAGATACCTCTCACCTTGTTTATGTGAACTCAGCATATCAACCTATCATCGACCCTAGTCAAATTGTTTCAATATACCCCAACCCATCAAAGAGCAAAGTCACACTTTCCTTTAACGAGATCCCAACTGAAGTATGTTTCAAAGACATAAGCGGAAGAATCGTTAAAAAGATAAAACCCGAAACAAAAAAACTGATGATTGATGACTTAGTAAAAGGACACTATTTCGTTCTAATAAGCTGGGGTGATTGGCAAGAAATTAGAAGCGTTCATATTAATTAATGTCGTTAGACAATTTGAACAAAACCAGATTAATATTTCTGTTATATTTAGTATCCAAAACGTAAAAAAAACAACCATGAGTGAATTAGTTGTACTTGACGCAATTGAACAGCGCGTTTTAGGCGTTTTATTAGAAAAGGAAAAAACGGTTCCTGACACGTATCCGATGACTATCAACGGAATTCTTACTGCATGCAACCAGAAATCTTCACGAAATCCCGTGATGTCGATAGATCAAGAAATGGTGCAAGTGGGAATCGATAGTTTACGCTCAAAAGGACTCGTAAATACGGTAACGGGAGCAGGAAGTCGAACGCTGAAATACAAACACAATGCACCTGCCAATTTGGATATTGGTGAAGACGAAGAAGCGGTGTTATGTTTACTGTTATTGCGTGGTCCACTAACCTCAGGCGAAGTTAATAGCAACAG
>JBFHGY010000201.1:0-5825 GCA_041582905.1 Crocinitomicaceae bacterium
ACTGCATCAATTGAACTTTGAATGAATTGATCCGCATCCTCTTCCGTATATGGTTGGGGAAATGCATCGCTCAAGTTTTTGACAATGTTCCAATTATTCGCCATTTTGATCAATGACGGTTTATCTTCAAGAGTGAATATTCGGAGGGAAACACCTGAAATGGAATCTGTAAGCATCTAGATTAGGTTTGAATGTGGCTTATGGGACGTTTTTCGTTGAGCTAACTTACGAAAGTTTCTCTTTAATGGCATCCACACACTTCATCCCATCGATTCCAGCCGAAATAATTCCACCTGCAAATCCTGCTCCTTCCGCACATGGGTACAAACCAGAAATTTGAGGATGCTGAAAATCTTTTTCTCTTGGAATTTGTATGGGTGATGACGTCCGAGATTCAGGCGCGTGTAAAATCGCATCATTCGTCAGGTATCCCTTCATTTTGTTTCCAAAATCAACAAAGGCTTTACGTAATCGATCCGCGATCATTGGAGGCAACACTTTGTTCAAATCTACGGAAGTCAATCCAGGTTGATACGAAGATTGCGGTAAGGTTTTCGATACTTTCCCCTCCACAAAATCTTTCATTCGTTGCGCTGGAACATGCTGTGTTTTACCTGCTGCTTCCCAACTCGTCCGCTCTACACTTTTTTGGAAATCCAAACAAACAAGCGGATTCGATTCATGTCCTTTGAAATCCTCTGGATAAACTGCGACCACAATTCCAGAGTTCGAATAAGGATTGTTTCGCTTCGACGGAGACCAACCGTTGGTCACCACTTCTTCTTGATCTGTTGCGCAAGGTGCCACAATTCCACCTGGACACATACAAAATGAATACACTCCTCTCCCGTCAACTTGGGTCACCAAACTGTAAGAAGCAGGCGGTAAAAAATCATCGTTTACTCGCCCGTGGTATTGGATTTTATCAATTTGCTCTTGCGGATGTTCAATTCGAACGCCCAAGGCAAAAGGCTTCGCATTGATTTGAATTCCTTTTCTGTATAATAAATCGTAAATATCGCGTGCCGAATGTCCAGTGGCTAAAATCACCTGATCAACATCCAAAATTGTTTCGTGGTTGATTTCAATTCCTGTGATTGCATCATTCTCAATACGAAGATCTGTTAGTTTAGAGTCGAATCGCACTTCCCCGCCAAACTCGATAATCTTTTCGCGCATTCCCACAATGATTTGCGGCAACTTGTTGGTTCCAATGTGCGGATGTGCATCAACGAGAATATCTTCCGTGGCTCCAAACTCCACAAACCATTCGAGTGCTTTTCGTACATCTCCTCGTTTCTTTGAGCGCGTGTACAACTTTCCATCCGAGTATGTCCCAGCTCCACCTTCACCAAAGCAATAATTCGACTCAGGATTTACGATTTCTTCTTTGTTCAGTTTTGCCAGATCTCGACGACGTGAACGTACATCTTTTCCTCGTTCAAAAATGATGGGTTTTAGCCCAACTTCCAATGCTCGAAGTCCTGCAAACAATCCTGCTGGTCCTGCTCCAATAATGGCAATTTGGGGTGCATCGGAAACATCTTTCGGAAAAAACGAGGCTGGAGTTGGCATTTCTTCCATACTGAAAAACACCTCAAAGGAGCAATTGATTTTAATCTGTCGCTTTCGCGCATCAATGGATCTTCGTTTCCAGCGATAGCGAAAATCATCGGCATCAAGTCCGAGTTCATCACCTATTCGTTGGCGCAAGAAAGCATCATCTTTCGCTTGCTCTGGAGTTACTTGAAACTGAACTGTTTCCATGAATTATCCTTCAAATATGAGCGAGAACCACCATACGCGGTTGTATAATCGGTCGATCGGTTTAGAAACGGTCGTACCATCTTGAATGAATACATTACCAATTCCATGCGAGTATTTCAACTCCATTCCGAATTTGAAATAGGTAGCAAAAAATTCAACTCCTGCTCCTACTTGTCCTTGCCAATCGTTGCGTTTGATTTTAATAAACGGATCGAAAAAAGTCTGACTCGCGTCTTCTTGCGATTGTAAATCGAGTGAATATTGAAATCCTCCGAGCGCGTATGCCGCGAAATTGTTTACGCGAAGCGTTCTGAATTGTAACATCAGAGGAAAGTCCAAGTTCGTCGATTGTACGCGTTCATCGTTGAACTCTGTTCCAACATAGGTATCGTCCTCAAACTGATATCGAATGATTCTTTCTTGAAAAGACAAGGTTGGGATAAAGCGCATGCGAACTACGGGTGTTCCCAAACTCATGGTGACAACAGGTCCCACTTGTCCGCCTGGCTGAGACACATTCGAAACAGACTTCACACCGAATTGTTCATAGGCTTTTGGTACCTGATACAGGGTGAAATCCGCAGAATTTGCTCCTAGCATAAAGCCAAAATGAAATGTCTTTTCATCAAAGCGACGATAATTCATGGGCTTTTCTCGCTGCGACCAGCTCGCGAACGAAATGAGTATAAAACAGATGCTAAGAAATTTCATATTTACTGAACGCATGCGAGTCTTTCTTATTGTTCTTTTTTCGATCCAGCGTAAATCGTTGCGATTCCTCCTGAAACAGGTGTAGCTGAAATCTTCGTGTATCCAATTTTTTCGAGAATATCCGTAAACGCCTTTCCTTCTGGGAAAGCAGCCACCGATTCTGGTAAGTATTCGTACGCACGTTTATCTTTAGAAATACGCTTTCCAAAAAACGGAATAATGCGCTTCGAGTAGAAACCAAATGCTTGTTTCATTGGAAACTTCTTCGGCTTCGAAAACTCCAAAATGATCGCTTTTCCACCTGGACGCAACACACGAAGCATGTCTGCCAACCCTTTTTCTAGGTTCTCGTAATTTCTCACACCGAATCCAACGGTAAGCGCATCAAAATAGCCATCTTCGAAAGGAAGTTGTTCAGAATCACCAATTCTCATTTGAATAACGTGATCCAATCCTTTTCGTTTCATTTTCTCAATTCCGACATCTAACATTCCTTGTGAAATATCCACTCCGACCACTTCTTCGGGATTCAATTTCATCGCTGCAATGGCGAAATCTCCCGTTCCTGTTGCGATGTCCAAAATTTTCTTCGGTTGCACATCACGCAACTGCTTGATGGCTTTCTTTCTCCAAAGTTTATCAATTCCCAATGAAAGAAAATGGTTCAAGAAATCGTACCGTTTCGAAATGTTGTTGAACATTTCTGCCACTTCCTCCTTCTTCGAGCTCGTTTCCTTGTTGTAAGGCTTCACTACTTTCGTCTCCTCAGTCATTTCTCACTATTTATCCTACCATCGTATGTCCCGATGGATATTTATAATTCTTACTAATCACTTTTTTACCAACGAGGTAAGCTAATGTAAGTGTTCCCACACGACCAATGAACATCGCAACGATGAGAACGTATTTTCCTGCCACACTCAAATCGGCCGTCATTCCAGTGGATAGTCCCACGGTACTGGCCGCCGACACGTGCTCAAATACCAAATCCATAAAATCGTAGTCATAGTCGGGTGATGCCAATAAATCGGCTTCAGTGATCGACAACACAAACGGTCCCACCACATTTCCAATTACGAAGAAAATGAAGATGGCGTAGGCTTTCAGTACTGTATCGTTTGCGATGGTTCGCTTGAACAACTCTGTATGCTTCTTCCCCTTGATTGTAGAAATAACCGAAGCCCACATAATCGCAAAAGTCGACGTTCGGATTCCCCCACCTGCAGATCCAGAAGAAGCTCCGATGAACATCAGAAAGAGGAAGATGATCAGCACAGGCATCGCCAGTTCCGAAGTATCCACCACATTGAATCCAGCATTTCTTGTCGTCAATGATTCAAACACCGAGATCACGACAGAGCTCAATGTTCCCTCATCGGCAAGACTGCGATCCCATTCAGCAATCATGAACACGGTTGCTCCAAAAAGGATCAATCCAAGCGTAAAATACAAGGAGATTTTCGTTCCAAATTCGATCGTTTTCCACGGTGTTTTCATTCGCTCGCGCAAACGTCTGATTTCAAACAAATCAAAGAGATAAATCATACCGAAACCTCCTAGGAAAAAGAGGATCATAATCACCGTCTGAACAAAGGTACTATTGATCACATCTGGGTGCATCATTCCTCCAGGAAGTGTCGACAATCCAGCATTGTTGAATCCTGAAATACCATGAAAAACAGCTTGAAACGCACGATGTCCAGTATCTGCAAAAACACCTTTGTCTCCAAAACCTATGAACAACAAGATAATCCCGATGATTTCAATGGTCGTTGCCCAGATAACAATCTTTGTCAACATGGATTTTGCTTTCAGAATTGAATCTCTGTTCACAAAATCTTCGATTACTTCGTGGTATTTGATTCCCACTCCGAACTTCGCGACTACCAACATCAGTGCACCGAAAGCGATGGTATTTAATCCTCCCAATTTGATAAGAACCATCACTACAATTTGTCCTTTGAAGGTCAACGTTTGAGCAACATCAACCGTAGACAATCCCGTTACACTGACCGAAGACATCGATAAGAATAAGGAGTCGGTAAAATCCATTCCGCCGTCAATCGTAGACATTTCAGGAAGCATTAATAGTAAACCTCCAATCAAGGTCATTAAGGCAATCGAGATCGTAAACAACCAACCCGGGTGAATCTTCAGCCAAGGTTTTAACTTCCTTTCTTTTAATAGATTGCTGACAATAATGATGAAGATGAACAACTGGACGAATATCGTCGAGAATGCCCCAAATGACTCGAATCCAAGCGAAATAAACATGGATTCGATCACCATTTGATCAAAGAAATTGTAGGAAATCCCTTCCACTAGAAGGAGGAAAACAATGACCCCTTCGAACCAATTATTCCGAATAAATTCCCTTGGATTAAAGTCGTATACGAACTTGACGACGTATCTCAGAATATAGAATGCGAAACTCGTTTCAAGGATATTGAAACAAATTTCTTCGGCTTCAGGAGTTAACTTAAAACCGTAGTAATAAATGAGTACGCCAAGCGCTGTTAAAGAAACAAGAACGTTGAGAAACGAAAGAATGCTTAGCACTCTCGATTTTGAACCGTACAAATAAAGATTGGCCCGTTCTCTTAGCTCTCTAATATTCATGCCAACTGGAGTTTAGCAATTTCTTTTCTGAGTAAATCCGCTTCGATGGGCACCACTCCGCTCACTTCACACACAAGTCCACCTGAAAGGTTGGCAATATCGGCAATGTATTCAATTTCGAGTCCTGCCGCTAAACAAAGCGTTGCCACAGCAATCACCGTATCTCCCGCCCCACTCACATCAGCGATGTTTCGAATGTGCGCTGGAATGTAACACTTATTGTTTTCTCGCTTCACAAAAACACCGTGCTCGGACAGCGTTACCAAGGTAATTTGATTGTCTAGTTGCGACTCAAGCTTATGTACAGCCGATTCGAACGCATTTCTATCTGTCACATCTAACGAAGTGAGGCCAATTCCTTCCTTGAGTTCTTTCAAGTTGGGTTTGAACAGCGTTACATTTTTGTATGCAAAGAAGTTGTCTTTCTTTGGATCAACCGTTACGGGAATATTGCGCTCATTCGCCATTGAAATGATCGATTCAATCACTTTTGGCGTGAGCAAGCCCTTGTTGTAATCTTCCAGAATGATCGCATTGATGTCTTCCTTCATTAAGGATTGAACACGATCGATAAACTCCTTTTCTTCTTGCTCGGAAATATCAGAAAGTACTTCCTCGTCAATTCTGAGTAAATGCTGATTGTTTCCAATCACCCGAGTTTTGATCGTAGTGATTCGGTCTGCGCTCTTCACGATTCCTTCGTTGGACAATCCGCGAATGCTCAAAAT
>JBFHGY010000202.1:0-5823 GCA_041582905.1 Crocinitomicaceae bacterium
ATGGTGCGTTCGACTGAGTTTGGGTCTCCCAAATCGAAGCTTTGTTCATTTGTTTGCGTTGGATCATAAGTAGGATTGAGTGGCCAAATCAGATTGGTATCCGGATCATTTTGCGCCCAAACCGACCCAAAAGTCAAGCAAAACAACAGTAGTAGTCCAACGTACTTCATAGTTAGTAATCTCGTATTCAAAATTTTATACAAACTAAAGGATCTTCAACGCCCCTTTAATTAACTCTTCAACCGATTCATCACCAGTTGCTATTTTATCAATTGCTTTTTCCGCAGATTTTTTATCGAAACCTAAGGAAATCAATGCTGTTAACGCATCAAATCGACTAGTATTGTTCGCATTGAACATATTTTCAGACGAAAAGGTCATTTTTAACATTTTATCCTTCAAATCGATAATGACACGTTGAGCCGTTTTTGCACCAATTCCTTTGATACTTTGAATGGTTCGAGCATCTTCATTTTGGATCGCACTGGCAATTTCCTCTGGCACAAGCGACGACAGCATGATCATTGCTGTATTCGGTCCAATACCTGAAACGGAAACCAAGTGATTGAACATTTCGCGCTCAATCTTGTCTGCAAATCCATATAAAATCTGCGCATCCTCACGTACAACTAACTTGGTGAAAAGTTTAATGCTTTCGTCACTTCCGATGGTGGAGAAGGTATTGAGTGAGATTTTCACTTCATACCCTACACCTCCGCAGTCGATTACGACCTCCGTTGGTGCTTTTTCCACAAGTCGACCATTCAATTGAGCAATCATACTTATTTATTTTGAGCGTCTACCACCGCTACTTTTACCATGTTAATTATTTCTCGAACGGAAGCTCCCATCTGAAGAACGTGAATGGATTTTCTCAATCCGACCAAAACAGGACCGATGGAATCATCATCATTCATTTCTTGCATCAATTTGTAGGCAATGTTACCTGCTGCTAGATTCGGGAATATCAGTGTGTTCACCTTCTTGTTGGAGAGTGTAGAGAAAGAGAATTTTTCGTTCATCAACTCATTGTTCAGTGCGAAGTTAGCTTGTACCTCTCCGTCTACAATCAAGTTTGGATTTTCTCTATGAATGATTTCTGCGGCACGCGCCATTTTCGTAGCATCCTCACCTGTTCCAGATCCAAAGTTGGAATAACTCAACAAGGCGATTCTCGGTGTCACTTTGAACTTTCGGATGGTTTTTGCCACGTTTGCCGTAATCTCAGCAATATCTTCCGCCGACGGATTTACGTTCAAGGTTGTATCTGCAAGGAAAAGTGGACCCCTCTTGGTATCAAGGATGTACATTCCCGCTACGACATTCATGTCCTTTTGCAAACCAATCGCTTGAATAACGGGACGAACTACATCTCTGTAGTTTCGTGTGATTCCTGAAATCATTGCATCCGCATCACCCAATTTCACCATCATGGCGCCGAAGTGATTACGTTCACGCATAATTTGGAAGGCTTCGTATTCCGTCACCCCTTTGCGCATGCGTCTTTCGAAGAATTTTTGACCGTATTCTCGTCTGCGTTCGATCTCATCATCCGATTTAGGATCAATGATTTCTACTTCTGGGAATTCCATCGAGTACTCTTCAATCAACCCTTCGATGGCGTCTTTTCTTCCCAATAAAATTGGATATGCAACACCTTCTTCCCAAGCTGTTTGCGCCGCCTTTAAGATTTTGATGTTATCCGCTTCAGCATATACAACACGTTTCGGAGAACGTTGCGCTTTTTCTGTAATCGTGCGGATCAGCTTGTTGTCTAGCCCCAAACGATTCTTCAATTCCATTTCGTAAGCATCCCAATCTTCGATTGGTTCACGTGCTACACCTGAATCCATGGCTGCTTTCGCCACAGCAGGAGCTACGTAGTAAATCAAACGCGTATCGATGGGTTTTGGAATGATTTGTTCACGTCCGAAAGAGATATTTTTCTCTCCGTAGGCCTCAATTACTTCCTCTGGAATGGTTTCTTTTGCTAGAGATGCAATTGCCTTAACAGCCGCCAATTTCATTTCTTCATTAATCGAAGTTGCACGAACATCCAATGCACCTCTAAAAATGAATGGGAAACCAAGTACGTTATTCACCTGATTAGGATGATCAGAACGTCCAGTTGCCATGATGATATCTTTTCGAACCGAAGTAGCATCTTTGTAGGAAATTTCTGGTTCTGGATTGGCAAGAGCAAAAACGATTGGGTCTTTCGACATCGACTTGATCATTTCTTTTTCTACCAAACCACCTTTCGAAAGTCCGAGGAATACATCAGCTCGTTTGAAAGCATCTTTAAACGCCACATCTTTTTTGTGCTTGGCGAAAAGTGATTTATTGGTGTCCAAATCCGTTCTTCCTTGGTGAATCAATCCTTTCGAATCGAACATGAAAATGTTCTCCAATTTCGCTCCCATTGCATGGTACAACTTCGCACAAGAAAGTGCAGAAGCACCAGCTCCAGAAACCACAATTTTCACCTTTTCAATCTTCTTTTTTGCTAATTCTAATGCATTTAGCAAAGCCGCCGATGAAATAATGGCCGTTCCGTGCTGATCGTCGTGCATGATTGGAATATCCAATTCTTCTTTCAGACGTTCTTCAATCTCGAATGCCTCAGGAGCTTTGATATCTTCTAAGTTGATTCCACCGAACGTAGGTGCAATCGCCTTTACTGTTTGAATGAATTTTTCAGGATCTGTTGCATCTACTTCAATGTCAAAGACATCAATATCCGCAAAGATCTTAAACAACAATCCTTTCCCTTCCATTACAGGTTTAGATGCTTCGGGACCGATATTTCCCAAGCCCAGCACCGCTGTTCCGTTGGAAATTACCGCTACCAAGTTTCCCTTGCTGGTATACTTGTACGCATCATTTTTATTCTCTGCAATCTTGAGACAGGGTTCCGCTACACCTGGTGAATACGCCAGCGATAAGTCGCGTTGCGTTGCGTAGGGTTTTGTTGGTATTACTTCAATTTTACCTGGTTTACCCATTGAGTGGTAGTCCAGTGCATCTTGTTTTCTAATTTTCGCCATAAGTTGGTCGCTTTTCAAGCTGCCAAAGATACGAAAATGCTTTGGGAAAGGGCGGAAATACCTGATTTCATTTTAGTTCAGTGTGTTAGGAACGGGTTGAGAGGTCTGCTCAAAAAAAAGCCGTCTGCCCCGAAGAGTCGGAACAGACGGCTTTTAAAATGATGACTTTCCTTACTAAAAGGAAGAATCAAATGTGATTTACTTATTTAATAACAAGCACTTGGTTGTAAGAAGCTCCTTCGGCAGCAACGCTAACGATGTAGTTTCCGCTCATCAAATCAGCAACTGGAATTGCGATGTTTTGAGCACCAGACAAGTTAGAGTATGCGTTTGTAGAAACAACTCTTCCTGCCATGTCAGTGATTGTAATTGTGTAATCTCCAGCAGCTTCGAAAGCAACAGTTACGTTCTCAGTAGCTGGGTTAGGATAAACGTTCATGTTAATTGCATCAACATCTGCAATGCTCGCTCCTGAAAGGGCAAACTCTTTTCCATTGATGATTGCTCCTGTATTGTTGTCTAACAACAATACGATTGCATGCATATTCGCTTTGTTACTTGTTGCAGGAACTGTGTATGTAAACTGGTAGTTCGCTACTGTTCCATCAGTGATTGTTGCAGGAACTGAACCAGCTTGTCCATCGTAACCTCCTAACAACGCAACTCCTACATGATCGTATACCATATCTGCAGCAGGTACTGGGTCAGTCAAGTTTTCGTAACCACCCATTGGTCCTGAACCACCACCCGAGTAGTAGTTTGCTTGGTTGTATCCAGAAGTAGTTCCAGTTACACCATTTTCAGTGATAACTACTGCCAAACGGTAATCAGCACCTGACATTGGCGTGTAGAAAGAAGCTGACGCGTCAATTGTTACGTTAGCTCCTGATCCAGAAACTGTTGCTTCGATATTTGCAGGAACCCCCATGTTTACTCGATCGTTGTAGTAAGACTCGAAAGCTGATTGAGAAACAGACTCTCCAAGCAATACACGGTCTACGTTACATCCTGGGAAACCAGAGATACCAGCACCATTATCGTACTCAGTAACTGTCATTGGATCACCATTGTGAACAGCGATACCGATGAAATCGTTTGGATAAGTAGTCGTCATGTAGTCCATTGCAACTTCTCCACGTGGACACCATCCACACCATGTTCCAGTACCTTCTTCGATAACAACCGCTTTGTCAGTTTGTTGACTCAACGTGTTGTGCATTGCAGCACCAGAGTTGTTAGAAGCATCACCGTCAGCAGCACCGTTTACAGCAGAAACTGTAACGTTGATGTTTGATTCGATAGCTGTAGCGTACGTTACGTTATCTGGGTGAGGTACAGAAGCTGAAGCTCCTGGAGCGATGTTCACAGTAACTGTTTGTACGTGGCTAGTACCATCGTTCCAATCAATTTCCAATGAAGTGATTGCGTTTCCTCCAACATTTGTTACTTCCGCAGAAAGAACAGTGTTTGAGTTAATCAACGCGAAACGATCCAACGTTACAGCAGTCAACTGAGCATCATTTTGGAATGGCTCTTTTACCACTACGTTGTCAATTGCAAGACCAGTAGCCCATGCACCATCGTCGTTGTATGTCCAACGAACTTGCACGTTAGACGCACCATCAGTAGCAGCTCCTAGTGGAACAAGTGCTTGTTGCCAATCAATAACAGCAGCAGTTGGAGCGTACGTATAAATGTTTGTCCATGTAGCACCACCATCAGTAGATACTTCAACTGCGTGAGGAACACCTCCGTATGTTAAATCATCCACAAAATCGTACGTTACTACAACACCCGACAATCCTGTAAGATCGAAAGATGGAGTTGTTAAGGTAACATTTGACATGTCACAGTTACATACATCGTCATTCGCGAAAGCGAAGTTTGATGTCGCTGGAACTGGCCAGTATCCACCTGCGTTAGCAGCAGCAGCGTTACCCGTCACAAAATCACCAGTACCTGGTGTTGTTGAAGCGGTAGTCCATCCAGCTGGAAGAGCTCCACCAGATAAACCTTCGAAATCTTCTGTCAGCACTTGTGAGAAAGCACTACCTGCCAAAAGAAGACTTCCACAGAGTAATAAATTTTTCATAGTTTTTTTTTAAATTGTTTATAGTTCTATAAAATCACAATCAAATATATACTATTGAATCAGCGAAAACAAACCAAATGCCCTCTTAACGAGTCAGTTTATTGGGTACACTCTTGTAATGCTAAAGTGAACATACCATGAAGGATGTATTAAATATTGTTGTTTTTTCAGGCGCAGGAATGAGTGCTGAAAGTGGGATTCAAACCTTTCGAGACTCGAATGGTTTATGGGAAAATTACGCGATCGAAGATGTGGCTACCCCACAAGCATGGCAGAAAGATCCGGATTTGGTAACTGAGTTTTACAATCAGCGCAGAAAGACTGTTATTGAAGCGAAGCCGAATGAAGCTCACGAAGGAGTTGTAGAGCTTGAGGCGCTTGGGGAAGTTTTGGTGATCACACAAAACATTGATGATTTACACGAACGCGCAGGAAGTCAAAATGTGCTTCATCTTCATGGAAATATCCGGCAATCAAAAAGCTCAGGCCCAAAACAAGAGGAAGCTTATTACTCAATTGAGGGTTGGAAACTTGACGAAAGTTCCATTTGTCCAGACGGTTATCGCCTCCGCCCTCATGTTGTCTGGTTTGGTGAGGACGTCCCTTGCTATGAAGAGGCCGCTGTAAAACTTCACGAAGCCGACGTTCTGATTGTTATCGGCACTTCACTTCAGGTATATCCCG
>JBFHGY010000203.1:0-5800 GCA_041582905.1 Crocinitomicaceae bacterium
TACAACTTTCAGCGATGATCCACTGCGTATGATGCGTGCGATTCGTTTTGCTACGCAACTCAACTTCAAAATTGAGCCAGCGTGCTTGGAGTCGATTGCACGAAACGCTCACCGTTTGGAGATTATTTCTCAGGAACGCATCACAGATGAATTGAATAAAATCATCCTGAGCAAAGAACCCTCTCGCGGATTCAAACTCTTATTCTCTACCAAACTACTGCATGAGTTCTTCCCAGAAATGGTGGCACTTTATGGAGTCGACAAACGAAAGGGAAAATCGCACAAAGACAATTTCTACCATACGCTAGAAGTGCTTGATAACATTTCTGAGCATACCGATAACCTTTGGTTACGCTGGGCAGCGATCATGCATGACATTGCAAAACCACCTACGAAACGATTCCATCCCATTGCTGGTTGGACTTTTCACGGTCATGAAGAGATGGGATCGCGCATGGTTCCAAAAATTTTCAAGCGTTTGAAATTACCGTTGGACGCAAAAATGAAATATGTCAAGAAATTGGTTCGATTGCACCTTCGTCCGATTGCTCTAGTGAAGGGACATGTGACGGATTCAGCCGTGAGGCGATTGCTTTCCGAGGCTAACGATGACGTAGACGATCTCATGACACTCTGCAACGCAGATATCACCTCCAAGAATGAATTGAAGGTAAAAAAGTTCAAGAAGAACTTCGAAATTGTGCTACAAAAATTGAGAGATGTTGAAGAAAAAGACCGCATCCGAAACTTCCAGCCTCCGGTGAATGGCGAAGAAATTATGAAAACCTTCGACATTAAACCATGTGCAGAAGTGGGAACCATCAAAAAGCAAATTAAGGAAGCGATTTTAGAAGGAGAAATTCAAAACAATCACGAAGAAGCATTTCAATACATGTTGAAAATTGCGAAGGAGCTTGGACTTGAAACAAACTCGTAAGAACCTTCGGAGGACTCAACAGAATAACGTAATTTTGCAATAAATTTCAGTCAATGGCAGGTCTAAAATTCAGAGTACTTCTCGATTCTCAAGATAAATCAGAAGTTTTTCGTGATATTCTCATTGCGGATTCTGATAATTTTGAGAGTCTTTACCGCGCCATTGTGGACGCTTATCATTTCTCTCAGGAGCAAATGGCATCTTTTTACATTTCGAACGACGAATGGGTGAAAGGACCAGAAATTGCCCTTTTTGACATGTCATTTGGAGAGAGCGATCAAGACACTCCACAGGTGATGAGTACATCCATCATTCGAGATTTCATCGAATCGAAAGATCAAAAATTTATTCTTGTGCACGATTTCATGCGCATGTGGATTTTCTTGATTGAATTAATCGATTATGAAGAAGCAACACCAGATCGTCCTTCTGTTAAGCTTTCCGTTGGAAACGCTCCAGCCGAAGCATCAAAAAGTAGTGATGAACTTCAGTTTGACACTGAAATGACGGATTTCGATGAGGACGAAGACGAATTCGGATTTAACGATTTCGAGGATCAATACGATTATTAATGAGTTCCAACGGAAAAGACCCATTGGGTCGCATCATATTGGATTACCGTTCAGATCAGGTCGAGCGACAAATTACTGTCGAATCGGATTTATGTGAAGATGATTTCATTCCAGCATCCTACCTCTTTCGATCGTACGAAGAAATGCCGTGCATAGAACAAATTGCCCTTGATCATTGTAAAGGGAAAGTATTGGACATCGGTGCCGGAGCAGGAATGCATGCGCACTACTTGCAAGAAAACGGTTTTGATGTAGAAGCCATCGACATTAGTAAAGGCGCTGTAGACTACATGAAATCGCAAGGATTAGTTGCTCAAGAAAAAGACTTCTACGCTGTTCAAAATCAATACGACACCTTATTAATGATGATGAACGGTATTGGTATTGCCGGAAATTTGAAAAATTTGGAACGTACTTTGCTTCAAGCAAGCAAAATGATGCAACAAGGCGGACAGCTTCTCTTCGATTCAACCGATATTAAGTACCTTTACATGGACGATGACGGAGGTTTTTGGGTCGATTTGAATACAGAGTATTACGGGAATTTCAACTTTAGAATGCACTACGACGATCAATCTACTGACTGGTTTGAATGGCTATATGTGGATTTCGACACCCTCCAGAAAACCGCGAATAAACTGAATCTAAACGTAGAGAAATTGTACGAAGAAGAACATCAATACTTAGCCAGAATTACCGCAAATTGACGCGATCATGAACAAATACTTATTCCTTTTTCACTTCCTCTTTTTATTCATTTTTGGATTTACCACTCGAGCGCAAGATACCGTCACACGTGCTTATCCCATGGAAGATCGGGCACTTCTGTGGAAGATTGAAGGGAATGGTATCACCACAAAATCGTACTTATTCGGAACCATACATTTGATCGAAAAAGAGCGTTTTTATTTTCCGAATAAACTTCGAAAGATTGTAGGGAAATCGGAGGTATTAACCATGGAAATTGCTGGACTTCCCGATCCCGTAGAGGCGATGAATCTCTCACGATTGGAAGAAGGAACTTTTTTCGATTTCTTTACGGATGAACAAACGGACTCTATTTTAGTCTGGGTAGAAACCAACACGTCACTTACCCCAAAAGCTTTCGAAATGATTGCGAAGAAGATGAAGCCATTTGTCGTGGCCCAAATCTTATCTGAAATGGACAAGAACAATCCAGGTGGAGACATTGGAAACAAAGAATCCTACGAAAGAGAGCTTGAAGCCATTGCTGAAGAAGCTGGTTTGGAGATGAATGGTTTTGAGACGGTCGCTGAGCAAATGAGCTATTTCGATTCATTCAGCGATGAACAACAAGCAGAAATGGTGATGGCAACGGTTCGTAACAACAACGGCGAATCGTATGCGGAACTAGAAAAAATGATGAACCTCTACGAGGAACAAAATATCGATGGGCTTTATCAACTTATCGCAGAGAATGATGAAATGTCAGAAGATATGAATGACATTTTGCTGACGAACCGTAATAAGCGTTGGATTCCAAAAATTGAAGAAATGATCGCTGAAAAGTCAACCTTTATTGCTGTTGGCGCAGGTCATCTTGGCGGTCCTGAAGGCGTCATTCGATTGCTCGAAGCGCAAGGCTATACATTAACCCCAGTGAAATTATGAAATACTTCAACTTCTTACTTGTTGCACTTTCTGCTGTCTTTTTGCTCTCATGTGACTCCTATTCTGATGAAGAGCTAGAAGGGTTTGATGCACAAATCGAAAAGTACCTCAAGCGTAAAAACATTCAGTGCAAAAAATCGGCAAGTGGACTTTACTACAAGATACTCGAAGAGGGAGAAGGCGATTTCATCCGATTCTCAGACAAAGTGATGGTGACCTACAAAGGAAGCTTCATGAGTGGGGAAACGTTTGATGAACAAAAAGAACCGATTGAATTGGGCGTGTCTGAGCAGATTAACGCCTGGAAAGAAATCATGCTTCAACTGAAAAAAGGTTCAAAAGCCTACATGGTTGCTCCACCTCAATTGGGATATGGAGGATATAAAATCGAGAAGGTTCCACCGAATTCCATTTTGATTTTCGAATTGGAAGTGGTTGATGTGCTTTGATAGCGCTGATTAGCGACTACTTTTTATAGAGGAAATCTATTTCGTAATATGGCGTTATTGCAAAATGTACACATTGCCATATTGCACACCTAAAACGTACCTTCCCCCTTAAAAAACCTGAACTGTTTCAATTCGAGAAGACTCGCTCAATGTCTTATGGACAGGGCATTTATCTGCGATAATCAGCATTCGTTTATACTGTTTCTCGTCAAAGTCTCCTATAAACTCAATCTCTCTTGAGAATACATCAATCTTTGATTTTCCGTCTTCTGATTCTTCCTTTCGGTGCGAAACATTCACATTGATCCCATCCAACTTCCAACCTTTCAGGTTCACATACATTCGAACCGTCATGGCTGTACAAGCTCCCAATCCAGCTGAAAGTAATTCATACGGCGATGGTCCTAAATCAGTGCCTCCCAAAGACACGGGTTCATCCGCAATTAATTGATAATCTCCGATGGTTACATCCGCCTTAAAACCTTCTGCTCCTAGCTCCACTTTTACACTTTTCATACTCATATCTTCTATTCTGTTTGTTTTTGACGTACACATCAAACTTTACTTACTTCCTACCGTTCGAAAAGGAACGAATAAATCCACAATTAAAAAGAGATGTAGTTTGATAATTCACAAGATCAATTGAAAACCGAAAAAAACAGAAATTCGGTTCTCGATTCATTGTCAAAACGAATTCAAACAGCTATTTTTGGGAATCAAAAAATAAACGATTCTCAAAACGACAGAAATGAGCGTACTAGTAAATAAAGATTCAAAAGTAATTGTTCAGGGTTTCACGGGAGGTGAAGGTACTTTCCACGCTGGACAGATGATCGAATATGGAACCAACGTTGTTGGAGGTGTTACTCCAGGAAAAGGAGGACAAACGCATTTGGATCGTCCGGTTTTCAATACAGTAGCCGACGCAGTTGCTGAAACTGGTGCAGACGTTTCTATTCTTTTTGTACCGCCAGCATTTGCAGCTGATGCAATTATGGAAGCTGCAAACGCAGGAATCAAAGTGATTATCTGTATTACAGAGGGAATTCCTGTAAACGACATGGTAAAAGCGAAAGAATACATCGCTGGATACGATTGCCGTTTGATCGGTCCTAACTGTCCAGGAATCATTACTGCTGGAGAAGCGAAAGTAGGAATTATGCCAGGTTTCGTTTTCAAGAAAGGGAAAGTAGGTATCGTTTCGAAGTCAGGAACATTGACATACGAAGCTGCTGACCAAGTAGCGAAAGCAGGATTGGGAATTACAACAGCTATCGGAATCGGTGGAGATCCAATTATCGGAACAACAACGAAAGAAGCAGTTGAATTATTGATGAACGATCCAGAAACAGAAGGAATCGTGATGATCGGTGAGATCGGAGGAAACTTGGAAGCAATCGCTGCTCGTTGGATCAAAGAGAACTCGAAAAAACCAGTTGTTGGATTTATCGCTGGTGAAACAGCACCAAAAGGTAGAACAATGGGGCACGCAGGAGCAATTGTTGGTGGAGCTGACGATACTGCAGAAGCGAAAAAACGCATCATGCGTGAGTGTGGAATCCACGTAGTTGATTCTCCAGCGCACATTGGAACAAAAATGGCTGAAGTATTAGGTGTAACAGCTTAATCAAAAAATATTCCGAGAATCATCGGAAACGTAAAGAGGCGATCTCGTTTGAGGTCGCCTCTTTTTTTTCATCCTTTCCTCCCCTTGCGTCCACGATAGTAATCGAAACGAAAACCGGAAGAAGGTACTTACTACACTTAAGTATAATTGAATGGATTAGTTCATGGCTGCAATGTAGTTTCTCAACTCATCTTTGTCGCTCGCAAATGTCAAAGCATCTACACACAATTCGTAATCGTTCTTATTTTCTGTCTTGTTGTACAAGAATTTCGCGATTTCCAACTTATTGCTCTCAAACGACATCGCCGACATAATTGTTACTACGTGATGCGCTTGAAAACATCGATCCTTGGATAAAATTTGCGCCTTGGTTAAGCGATCGTCTGGGAACGGTTCGCTCTGAATGCTGTTTTTCATTTCAACAGCCTCATCGTCAGTTACGGCGTTCAAACATACGAAGACTTGAGGTCCTGGAGGGTTCAACGCGATTCCATCGTCCGTGATCACACATCCTACTAAAAAGAATGGGATTGCAAGTAATCTTAACACTTTCATAGGCGTTCATTTTATGATTTACTACCTA